>NZ_JBNNIW010000005.1:0-166506 GCF_050269715.1 Halomonas sp. NPDC076908
CCCTTCCGCAGTTGCGCTTCGCTTCGTTCGCTGTGGCCAGCTTACGGGAGGACTTGCACCTCCAGGAGTGCGCCCGTGCCGGGCGCACAAAAAAACCCCCGCGGGCGCGGGGGTGAAAGGATGATAAATCGTGTGGAGCAGCCGCAGGGAACAAACAGCTGAGTCGATTTACCATCGTAGGGAGCGGTACTCACTAGCGACTGGTATTTACGATCTGGATCAGTTAGTCGTTACTTCGTCATCATCGGCACCAGGCATTGGGTCAGTGCCCTCACCAAAGCCAGCTTCATCTTCAGGATCCATGGTGCCTTCAGCAGGCTCATCCATGGTATCGTCAGGCATACCGCCTTCAGGCTGGGTCATCGTCCCTTGATCAGCCGGATCTTCGTTTAAGCCAGGATCTTGCTCCATCGCAGGCTCTTCATTCATACCTGGCGCAGGCTCAGTCGTTGAATTTTGCTCTAGGGGCGCTGACTCTTCTGCAGGCGGTGCAACTTCTTCGTTATCACCGCAACCTGCCAGGGCAATAACACTGGCAGCGGTTGCCATCATACCCAACGTTAACCAGCGTGAACGCTTAGCGCTGCGATTATCGGCATTACCCTGATCTTTCAAAATGTGGTTAGGTTGCTTGTCCATAATTCCCACCTCCTGATAGCTGTCAACTAACTTGCTGTTTTCCAAAGAAGTAAAACAACAATTAACTGCACTAATAAATGTATACGCCTATCAATACACTTATCATGCCAAAAAACCAATAATTCAATTTCTTTAATAAAAAACAACCACTTAATATAAAAAATATCCCACAACACTCTTTAAATCAGGTCAATCAGGTGGGTAAAAAATGACACATGTGGCGCTATTGGCGTTGATTAGCGAGGCGTTGTGACACATTGGACTCAGATATGTATAATAATTATTAATTAAATAACGCGATTAAATCTTCATTTTCATTATAAATGGCGTTGTGTCGCTGTTCTCGCTGTTAATGGCTCGTCACTTTACAAAGAATTATGAAGCATGATTTTCATCTTTGTAGAAAGCACCGCCAGGCAGCCTGTTCGGAGTAACGACACAAGTCCATTTTTGCCCGACACCTTTTATTAAAATAGGCATCGCCGATGGACGAAACACGACCCGTCAAAATTCAAGTGCGTGGTTTAAGCAAAGTTTTTGGCAAACATCCGCAAAAAGCCCTTGAGCTGCGTAATCAGGGCATGAAACGACCAGAAATTCTGGAGCAAACCGGCCAAACGCTGGGCCTTTCAAACATCACCTTTGATGTATATGAAGGCGAACTGCTGGTCATCATGGGGCTATCTGGGTCAGGAAAATCGACTTTGATTCGCTGCCTTAATCGGCTGATTGAAACCACCGAAGGTGACATTATCATCGACGGTGAAAACATTCCGAAGCTCAACGAGAAAGCATTACTGGAGTGTCGTCGTCGCCATTTCTCCATGGTGTTTCAAAACTTCGCGCTATTCCCCCACCGTACGGTGCAGCAAAACGCTGAGTTTGGGCTAGAAATTCGCGGTATAGACAAAACCGAGCGGCATAAGATCGCCCATACCGCGCTGAAACAAGTGGGCCTAGAGGGCTGGGAGGATGCTTATCCTAATCAACTCTCTGGCGGCATGCAGCAGCGGGTTGGCTTAGCCCGCGCCTTGGCCAACGACGCCACGGTACTGCTAATGGATGAAGCCTTCTCGGCACTTGATCCACTGATTCGCAAAGACATGCAGCAAGAGCTTTTGCAACTACAGTCAAAAATGCAAAAGACCACCGTGTTTATCACCCATGATCTGGATGAGGCGCTGAATATTGGTGACCGTATCGTGCTGCTTAAAGATGGGGAAGTGGTGCAAATTGGCACCCCCGAAGAGATCCTGACCCAGCCTGCAGATGACTACGTACGTCGCTTTATTGAGGGCGTGGATCGGGCGCGTATTTTGACCGCTGAGAGTGCCATGCGCCCTTTGCGCTCTACCGCCCGCGACAGCGATGGCCCTCGTACTGCGCTGCACCGTATGCGCGACCACAGTATCGATTCAATCTACGTGACCGATCGAGACCGGCGCCTACTCGGCCTGCTTGAAGCCGATGCCGCTAGTCAGGCAATTGAAGAAGGCGCCAGCACGATCACGCCTTATTTAACTCAAGATTTCCGAAAAGTCCCTCCGGACGAGCCGCTACAAAACCTGTTCGCCATGTTTAGTGAAAAGAGCTACCCCATTGCTGTGCTTGATGAGCAGCAGCGCTTACTGGGCGTAGTCGTAAAAGGCGCCGTATTGGATGAACTGGCACGGGCAGGAGAGCAATAATGGAAATCCCACGCATCCCACTGGGCAACTGGATTGAAAGTGGCCTGACCTGGCTAACCAGCGAGTACTCCGGCGTTACCCGGGGCATTTCGCGCTTCACTCAAACCGGCATTAATGCTTTAAACGACAGCCTAATGTGGCTACCAGAATGGGCATTACTCGCGTTAATTGCCCTGCTCTGCTGGAAGCTAGCAGGTTCTCGTTTAGCGATTGGTGCTGTTGCTGGCTTAGCACTGATCTGGAACCTGGGCCTCTGGAACCCGATGATTGAGACGCTCACACTGGTGGTGTTTGCCACCATGGTCGCGGTGATCATTGCCTTGCCCGTGGGTATTGCAGCGGCGTTATCTAATCGACTTTACCGGGTAATTATGCCGGTACTCGACTTTATGCAGACCATGCCGGCGTTTGTTTACCTTATTCCGGCTATTCCATTTTTCGGTATTGGCTCGGTATCGGCCATCTTTGCGACCGTCATCTTCTCAATGCCTCCCGCTATTCGCTTTACCACGTTGGGTATTCGTCAGGTTCCCGTAGAACTGATCGAAGCCGCCGACGCCTACGGTGCCACGCGCAGCCAAAAGCTGTTTAAAGTGCAGTTGCCGCTGTCGCTGCCCACCGTGATGGCAGGCATTAACCAGACGATCATGCTCGCCCTGTCTATGGTGGTCATCGCGGCCATGATCGGTGCTGACGGCTTAGGCAGCGAAGTTTGGCGCGCTATTCAACGCTTGCGTCCGGGCGATGGTTTTGAAGCGGGGATTGCGGTCGTCATCCTGGCTATGCTGCTTGATCGCTTAACCCAGTCGCTTAGAAGAACCCGACAATAGAGAAGAACAGCTGAAGTGGCTGCGTTGAGCCAAACGCTTGCTAAGTCGCTTCTTGCTAACCATGCTGTATTTGGCAGCAAACACGAAGTATTGTTAACACAAGGTATCGTTAAACGTGTATGTGATGCCGTGTATTGATAAATAATTTATACCCAAGGGAGAAAGTGAATGAAACATCGCACATTGAACCTACGTATCCGCCTCGCTTCACTAGCTTTAGTAGTCGGTGCCGGTGTCGCTATCAGCAGCGCCGCCCTGGCTGAAGAAGACAAGGGCACGATTAACTTGGCCTACGTTGAGTGGTCTTCCGAAGTGGCGTCGACCAACGTTATTGCGGCAGCGCTTGAGCAAGCGGGCTATGAGGTTGACCTAACGTCACTCTCCGCTGCGGCTATGTTCCAAGCCCTCTCTACTGGCGATGCAGACGCTATTGTTGCCGCCTGGCTGCCCACGACTCACGCTGATTATATGGAGCGTATCGGTGATAGCGTTGAAGACCTCGGTGTTAATCTAGATGGCACTAAGCTAGGCCTGGTGGTTCCTGAGTATACCGACGTTGATTCGATTGCCGATCTCAACGACAACGCAGACAGCTTTAATAACGAGATCATCGGTATTGACCCCGGTGCAGGCCTGATGGGCCTCGCTGAAGAGGCCGTGGATACCTATGACCTTGAGCTGCGCCTGCGTAGTGGTAGCGATGCCACCATGGTAGCGGCCCTCAGCAATGCTATTAATAACGAAGAAGACATCGTGGTTACTAGCTGGACACCACACTGGATGTTCGCGCGCTGGGATTTAAAGTATCTAGAAGATTCTGAAGAAGTCTTCGGCGGCGCGGAGCAGATTCACACCGTTGTACGCCAAGGGCTGGCAGAGGATATGCCGGAAGCCTATGCCATTCTTGATGCCTTCGAGTGGACCCCTGAACAAATGGGCGAAGTTATGCTTATGAACCAGGAAGATGGCAGCGATCCTTACGAGAACGCTAAGCAGTGGGTTGAAGACAATCAGGAGGTGGTTGAGCAGTGGCTCAATAACTAATTCGCCTGCTTGTATAGCGCATTAGAGGGCTTCGGCCCTCTTTTGTCGTTGTAAACAGTGTTTTGTGCGCCCTTGCTTACAGTACGTT
The DNA here is from genome assembly GCF_050269715.1 of Halomonas sp. NPDC076908. Classification (NCBI taxonomy): domain Bacteria; kingdom Pseudomonadati; phylum Pseudomonadota; class Gammaproteobacteria; order Oceanospirillales; family Halomonadaceae; genus Halomonas; species Halomonas sp. NPDC076908. Next base: position 4,290 of record NZ_JBNNIW010000005.1, read on the forward strand.
GAATGTTGTTTTATCAGATTTGCTATTGTGAGCGCGAAAGCGCGCCATGTGATGTTGGTTAATAGCCACATTTTGGTTTCTGATCGACACTTCTTGATCGACTCTTCTTGATCAAAATAGAGAGGCTCCAGTGGATAACCACGACCCAAAACGCCCCGATGAAGAGCCGGTTTCTGAAGGCATTCCTGCCCCAGATGGCCCGGCGAATCTGATTGATACCGATTACGTAATCGGCCAAGACAACATCACGACCAATACCATGGGTGTCAACCTTGACCTACACGGCAAGGTTTTCACTATCTCGGCATTGGTTGTGCTGCTATTCGTTATCCTGACCCTTGCGCTGCAAGATACCATCGCGCCTATGTATGACGCGATTTTCGGTTTTTTAACCGGCAATTTGTCATGGTTCTTTATTTCTGCCGCCAATATTTTCGTTATCCTGTGTATTGGTTTGATCTTCTCACCATTGGGTAAAATCCGCATTGGCGGCGCCGATGCCAAGCCCGATTTCACTTATGTGGGCTGGTTTTCCATGCTGTTTGCTGCTGGCATGGGCATCGGGCTAATGTTCTTCGGCGTGAATGAGCCCCTAACCCATTTTGGCACCTCGCTCGATGGTGACAGCTGGGCACCATTGGGCGGCGCGGAAGGTGATGCAGCCGCTGCTGCTGCACTAGGTATGGCGGCCACCATTTTTCATTGGGGCTTGCACCCTTGGGCCATCTACGCCGTCGTCGCACTATCGCTTGCTTTATTCTCTTTCAATAAAGGGCTACCGCTCTCCATGCGTTCAGTGTTTTACCCTATTTTGGGTGAACGCGTATGGGGCTGGCCAGGCCATGTGATTGATATTCTGGCTGTATTCGCCACACTGTTTGGTCTCGCTACTTCCCTTGGCCTTGGTGCTACCCAAGCCGCTGCGGGTATAAGCTACCTGTTTGGCGCGCCGGAAAGTGATATCACCATGATCCTATTGATCGTGGGTATTACGATTATTGCTATTGGATCCATTGTTGCCGGTGTTGATAAGGGCGTTCAGTTGCTCTCCAAAATCAACATTATACTGGCGGCAATGCTACTTTTCTTTGTCATCGCGGTTGGTCCTACCCTACTGATTGCCACCGGATTCTTTGAGAATTTGCTCAACTATGTGGTTCACCTGCCTGCGCTATCTAATCCATTCGGTCGTGAAGACGCCAACTTCAGCCAAGGCTGGACGGCCTTCTACTGGGCGTGGTGGATCTCCTGGTCTCCTTATGTAGGTATGTTTATCGCACGGGTTTCCCGTGGCCGTACCGTGCGTGAATTTCTAATCTCGGTAATGCTGGTGCCGTCCACAGTATCCGTCTTATGGATGACCACCTTTGGCGGCACCGCCATTGACCAGTATGTAAGCCAAGGCATTGAAGCCGTCCGTGACGCAGGCGTTGATCTCCAGCTATTCATCATGCTTGAGCAACTACCGCTATCACAGATCACCTCTTTCGTCGCCATTGTGCTGGTCATCGTGTTCTTCGTAACGTCATCTGACTCAGGCTCGTTGGTGATTGACTCAATCACCGCTGGCGGTAAGGTCGATGCACCGACACCTCAGCGCGTGTTCTGGGCAATCATTGAAGGGGCGATTGCGATTGCGCTGCTGTTAGGTGGCGGTTTAACTGCACTACAAACCATGGCGGTATCCACCGGCTTCCCGTTCACGATCATTCTGCTGGTGGCGTGTTATGCGATCATCAAGGGATTGATGAGCGAGCCAAAAGCCGTTTAAAAACGTCTTAACGCTAGTAAGCAAACGGGCAACCCACTGGGTTGCCTGTTTTTTACTGTGCCCCTTAATAGCCGATGGCCTTCAACACCAGATGTCTTTTAGCGGCGTTTCGGGCCGGTAGTGGGTGGCAATTTGCGCCTGTAACAATTCTGCAGTGGCTAGTGCGTCTACTAACGCATGATGCCCTTGATAAGCAGGCAAGCCATAGCGCTCGCGGCTGGCATGCAGGCGAATAGAAACCGGCGGGCGGCCTAGCCAGCGACAAAAACGCGCCCACAGTGTTTGGCGATGTCGCCTCGCTTCCAGCGACATGGTATCAATCATCGGAAACAGCACCCCTTCCCCACGACGAGCCTTAACGGCAGCATCCAAAAAGGGACGCTCAATATTGCGAAAGTGAACCACGACTAAGCGCCCAGCTAATTGCGCTAGCAACTCATCCAGTACCACATCTAAATCCGGCGCCTGGGCGATCTCCGAGTGGGTAATGTGATGGAAAGCAATAGAGGCTTCTGCCAGTGGCCGCGAAGGGTTCACCACCCAGTAGCGCCGTTCGGCAAGCTTAATACGCTTAAGCGTAAACGGCACCAAGCCGATACTGACTATCGCGTGGCGGTGCTCATCTAGCCCTGTTGTCTCAAGATCCATCGCCACCATAGGTACGTCAGCAATCGGCGTTTCCGGGTCAGGCAGCGCGGTAGCGAAGAACTGCTGAATGGCTGGATTACGCGCCTGCTGTGCCCTTTGAGCCATATAGCCTATCCAGTCGGCCTGGGTTATTTTTTGACGCGGACGTATTCCCTTCATCTTAATGCCCCTGCCGCTGGGCAGGCATTGGGTAGCGAAACTTCAAAAACTTCTGTGCATTACTGAGCACCTGGAAGGCGTCTTTCAAGGTGTGACGTTCGCTGTCCTCAACGTTTTCCGGCTCGATATTGTTGTCAGGCAGGCGATCTTCCTGCAGATCAATCATCTGATGGCGCACCCGAGACATACACAAGAACTCAAAGGCGTAGCTTAGCTTTTCGCTCATTCCTGTCGCCAACAGCTGAGTATTACCAATCTCGTTCAAGCGCTGGAACGTGTTCTGTGCTTTTGAGCCGCAGGCCAAGGCGTGGATACGCACTAAATCGACCATGGGAGCAGTGCCACGCCGCTTAAGATTGATAGAGTTGTTGTGCTTTCCATCTTGCTCCATCACAAAGGTGCGGAAAAACCCTAGCGGTGGGGTGCGATTAAGCGCATTGCGCGACATTGCTGCTAAGAACAGCGGCGATTTAGGCGCTGTTTCGGCAATCAAATCTTGCAGCGTCTCCACGTAGTGGTCTTCGCCATAGCAGCTATCTAAATCAAAGAAAATCGAACTGTGCAGCAGCCGTTCCGGAGTGGGGTTCGCCATCCAGTCCTGAAAGTAACGCTTCCAAACTCTCAACGGCTGACGCCACTGGGTATTGGTAGCCATTACATCACCTTTGCAATAGGTGTAGCCGCAGGTATCTAACCCATCACTGACAATTTTGGCCAGCGCATAAAAGTAGTCATCATGCAGTTTAGGATCAAAATCATCAGATAGGATCAGCGCATTATCCTGGTCGGTCACAATGCTTTGCTCATTGCGCGCCATGGAGCCATTGACCATAAAGCAGTAAGGTACCGGCGGCGGCCCCAGCTCCGCTTCAGCCATTTCCAGCAAACGCCGCGTAAAGCTACGGCCGATAGTGGAGAGCGCACTGCCCACCATCTGTGAGTTAGCGCCCTCTTGCACCATACGCACAAATGCTGCTCTTACATCTGGCGCTAGGCGCGCAAGTCCTTGGGCACTGGACTGGTTAAAAATATTGCTGACAAGATAGAGTCCGCTATGGGTTTCATAGCGGATAATGTCGGATAAATGCACCACGCCTACGGGGCGCTGACGGTAAATAACCGGCAAATGGTGCACGTTGCTACGCAGCATTGTCAGCATTGCTTCATAGATAGAAGCATCTGATTGAATAGTAATAAGCCGGGAGGACACCACCTCGCCTACCGGTGCCAGAGGCGACAAGCCTTCCGCTACAATGCGAGTGCGAAAGTCGCTGTCGGTTAAAATCCCACACATTTGCCACGTCAACCCTTCGCTGTCTTCAAAACTGAAGCGCGGATTATTACTACCCTCTTTTATTACCAGCAGCGCCGATGCTTGGGCTTCACTCATCTGCTGAGCCGCTAGCTGAACACTGGTAGATGCTTCGACCATGACCGGGTAGCGGGTTACTAACTTACGTATCCGCGTCACCATCATGTCATTAGACTTTTTTTGCTGCTCAGCGGCAGTTTCCAGCCGTGGCCGCTCTAGCTCTACAAAATCGGCAAAGTGGTCATCCTCTTCACACAGCCGCTGAAAGACCGTATTGGGGATAAAATAGAGCAAGCTATCTTCAATAGCCTTAGCAGGAAATCGCACCTTATGATTTCGCAGCAAACTGAAATGACCAAAAATATCGCCCTCACCCAAACGGTTATAGAGCTCTCCCTGGCTACGATAAACCTCGACGGCGCCGCTGCGGATATAACACAAGTCATTAAGGGTCTCGTTGAGCACTAAGATGTCGCTGCCTGTTTTGAAGTAGCTAACCTCTACTTGCTCAGCAATCGCATCGAGCAGTTCATCCGAGAGCCCATCAAATGGAGGGAAACGGCCCATATGTTGGCGTATTTCTAACAACTCGACGTCCATACCGCCTCCTAAGGCTTACTGGTCATATGCGATGTAAAGTGTGGAGGGGCGGCCAGACCACGTAAACCCCGCTGAGCATAAATCTTACGCAATAAAAAGCCCGACACTGTGAGTGCCGGGCTTTTAATGATAAGAGTCACGTTGATAGAAGCTCTTGCTGAGGCATTACCACCCCAATGCAAACAGTAACCTCAACTGATGCTCCCAATCAGAGCGCCATCATGATGCTTATGACTGATTAGCCATTTCCTGAACGCGCTGCATCATTTCAGGATCTTGCTGAATAGATTGACCAATCGCGTTGAAGGTATCAACATCTAGGCCGCTGTCTTCAACCACTTCGATCATACGATCGTTGGCTTCGGTGCGCACTTCCTGCTGTGCTGATTCATCTTCCGCTTCCTGCAGACGCTGAGTGTACTCTTGAGAAATAACAGCGATTTCTTGAGAAGCATCGGCAAACTGCTGGAGCTGGTCGTCAGAAAAATCCTGGGCAGGTGCAGCTTGTTGGGTAGCCATCGGATCTTGAGCGGGATCTTGCTCCTGCTGGGCGTGGGCCGTGGTAGCCATTAAACCAGTAGCGAGCAGAGCAGCAGAGAACAGAGCAGTTAAACGTTGCATAGTAAGAAACCTCATTTACACGTTATGGATGTGCCCACTGTGACGCGCCATTTCCCATCAGGTTCAACTAAATATGTAAAACTTAGTAACCAAAAGAACAGTAAGTAACAAATAATTCATTTGCAGCATGCCACCACAGGAACCATATGAGAAATATTTTCAATAACTTACGATCAGTGGATCGAGCTTCAGCAGGGCTGACAGCGATGCCCGCACTTTTTGTCTTACTTTGGAGTACCGGGTTTATTGGGGCTAAATTTGGCCTGCCCTACGCAGAACCTTTCACGTTTTTGTTTATTCGTTTTGTGTTCACCCTGATACTTTTGATTCCGCTGGTACTATTAATACGAATTCCTTGGCCCTCATCGCCCAGGTTATGGACACACATCGCACTATCGGGTTTTCTTGTCCATGGTGCTTATCTGGGCGGTGTTTTCTACGGTATCTACTTAGGCATGCCCGCTGGCTTAGCGGCCCTGCTAGTAGGACTTCAGCCGCTTTTGACCGCCGCTTTTGCCGGGCCTTTATTGGGTGAAACACTTTCCAGGCACCAATGGGTGGGCCTAATACTAGGCTTGCTCGGGATAAGCTTAGTGTTAGGTAGTAAGCTGGAAATGGGTGATGCACTCTTCGATGGCTTCGGTATTAGTGCTCTACTCTGCGTCACCGCCGCTTTGCTCGGTATTTCGCTGGGAACGCTGTATCAAAAGCGCTACTGCACCACGATGCCGCTACTTTCTGGAGCAGTTATTCAGTATTTGGCGGCTGGCGCTCTGTTGGGGTGCGGTGCACTACTCTTTGAGACCCGTCAGGTGGAGTGGAGCAGTACCTTTGTACTGACGCTTGCTTGGCTGGTATTGATTCTCTCAATAGCCGCTATCCTGTTACTGATGGCCTTGATTAAAAAGGGGGAAGCCTCGCGGGTTGCGAGTCTTTTTTATCTTGTGCCGCCGGTCACAGCGCTTCAAGCGTGGTGGCTGTTTGACGAGCGTCTACCTTTGTTAGGACTAGCAGGAATGGTAGTAGCCATTATCGGGGTGGTGATGGTGGTTCGAAAACCTGCTAATAAAGCGGGATAACGATAATTTAATGCCAAGGCTTGGATAAACATGTCAGCACAACACCACTGTGCCAGGGTGAACGGGCACTGTAAGCGTTGCGATTCACCAGTACCTTTTGCATTTACAATGGCATTTCAACCGATCGTTGATGTTAATCAACGGAAAACCCTCTATTACGAGGCCTTGGTGCGCGGCCCCAATGGGGAATCAGCTTTTTCCATTTTAAATCAGGTTACTGACGATTTACTTTACCGATTTGACCAATCATGCCGCATAAAGGCGATTGAGCTTGCTAGCGAATTGGGCATGCAAGAACGGCTCTCTATCAACTTTTTGCCTAACGCTGTCTATGAGCCGGAGGCGTGCATTCAAGCCACACTTGAGACAGCGCGCCGGGTGGGCTGGCCTACCGAGCGGTTAAACTTCGAAATCACCGAAACCGAGCGGGTCAATGACCGCCAACATATGCGTAATATTATTGAGCGTTATCACGAAATGGGGTTCACTACCTCACTGGATGACTTCGGTAACGGCTATGCCAATCTCGACTTATTGACCGACTTGAGGCCTGACACGCTTAAAATTGATCGTGAATTGGTAATGGCGTGCGATAGTAGTAAGCGCCGCCAAGCTATATTAAGCAGCATTGTAGCGCTGGCGGAAACACTGGGCATACAGCTGATTGCCGAGGGTGTTGAAACCCGTGAGGAGTCTCGTTGCCTGCTCTCTTTAGGTCTTCCCGTTCAACAGGGTTACTACTTTTCCTACCCGAACCTGGAAGCCTTGGCAGTCGTTGATGACACTAAGTATGACTAGCACTATCCTAGGCTCTTAACAATAGAGCCGCTAGGCTACAGATTTTCTAAATAGCCAGCCCCCCCTAAGTTGCGCATTTGCTGGCGTATCCACTGGCTACGCCGCTCAACCTGCGCATCCGGACGAGAAGCACTGCGCGTTCGCGGGCTAGGTAAGATGGCGGCGAGCAGACTTGCTTGGCGTTCAGTCAGCGCTTCAGAGGAAGTACCGAAGTAGTGTTGGGAAGCAGCCTCTATGCCAAACACACCGCTATCCCATTCCGCGACATTCAGATAGACCTCCAAAATGCGCTGCTTACTCCACAGTGTCTCAATCAGCAAGGTGAACCATGCCTCTAAGCCTTTACGCGTCCAACTCCGTCCGCTCCATAAAAACACATTTTTAGCGGTTTGTTGGCTTAACGTACTGGCACCGCGCAATCGCCCACCGTCACGACTGGTTTGCCATGCGCGCTGTAACTCAACGAGGTCAAAGCCGCGGTGATGTGGGAAGCGCTGATCTTCAGCGGCTATTACCGCTAATTTGGCGTTAGCAGAGAGAGAGTCCCAGCTGCGCCACTCTCGCTGTATACGAATCGGCTCACTGTTGACCCAGCTCTGTATTTTACGCTCCACCATCACCATTGAACCAGGAGGAGGCACTACGCTAAATAGCAGTACCAGCGCCACAGAAAAGAGCGCAAACGCCAACACGCCGCGCCACACAAAGCGCCACAGTAGACGCATGAAACGGCGCAGCGAGCGATTGTGCATTCAGTTATCCTTAACGCTTCATAAGGTGGTCTGCATGATAGCGCAGATGATCCTCAATGAACGAGGCAATAAAGAAGTAACTATGATCGTAGCCCGGCTGACGGCGCAGCGTTAGTGGGTGGTCATGCGCCTCACAAACGGCTTCTAAACGCTCAGGCTGAAGCTGCTCTTCCAGAAATTGATCCGCCTCGCCCTGGTCGATAAACAGGCGTTGACGTGAAGCACCGTTAGCGACCAATTCGCAGGCATCATACTGGCGCCAGCGCGACTCATCTTCGCCGAGATAAGCAGTAAACGCTTGCTGACCCCATGGGCAGTTCATTGGATTGACCACGGGTGAAAAGGCCGATACCGACCGGAAGCGCCCTGGGTGACGTAGTGCCAGGATCAGCGCGCCATGCCCGCCCATCGAGTGACCGCTAATAGATTCGCGGCCATTGACCGGAAAGTGCTGGCGCACTACGGAAGGCAACTCTTCTACCACATAGTCGTACATGCGGTAATGCGACTTCCAAGGTTCCTCAGTCGCGTTGACGTAGAACCCAGCCCCAGAACCCAGATCGAAGCTTTCATGCTCACCGGGTAAATCGGTTCCTCGTGGGCTAGTATCCGGGCAAACAATCGCAATACCTAGCTCAGCCGCTAAGCGGTGAGCACCCGCTTTCTGCATGAAGTTTTCATCATTACAGGTCAGCCCAGAGAGCCACCAAAGCAACGGTACGCGCTCGTTCTCTGCCTGGGGCGGCAGGTAAACGGCAAACACCATGTCGCAGTCCAGCGCACGGGAGTAATGGCGGTAGCGCTTATGCCAGCCACCGAAGCTACGGTTAGCAGACACCAGTTCTAAAGTTTCACTCATGCTCATGGGCAGGTTCCTTTAAATGCAGCAAACGCGGCAGGCAGAACCCACCGCGTTTTAAACGTACTAGCGATAATCTTAGTAGTGATAATACTTAGTAATGCAGCACGGTACGAATGCTCTTACCTGCATGCAGTAAATCGAACGCTTCATTGATCTTTTCAAACGGCATATCGTGGGTAATAAAATCGTCGATATTAATTTCACCGTTCATATAACGATCTACATAGCCTGGCAGTTCGCTGCGACCTTTCACGCCGCCAAAAGCGGAGCCTTTCCAGACGCGACCAGTCACCAGTTGGAATGGGCGGGTAGAGATCTCTTCACCAGCACCAGCCACCCCAATCACGATCGATTCGCCCCAGCCTTTATGGCAGCACTCAAGCGCCGAACGCATCACATTAACGTTGCCGATACACTCAAACGAGTAATCCACGCCGCCATCGGTCATATCAACAACGACTTGCTGGATGGAGTCAGAATACTCTTTAGGGTTCACACAGTCGGTCGCGCCGAACTGCTTGGCTAGCTCAAACTTATCGGCATTAACGTCGATGGCAATAATGCGACCCGCTTTGGCCATCACCGCGCCTTGAATAACAGCGAGACCAATCGCCCCCAAGCCAAATACCGCCACCGTGGCGCCTGGCTCTACTTTGGCAGTATTGAGCACCGCACCAATGCCAGTGGTTACACCGCAGCCGAGCAGGCAGATTTTATCCATTGGCGCTTCTTTTGACACTACCGCCAGCGACACTTCAGGCAACACCGTGTATTCACTAAATGTGGACGTACCCATGTAGTGATGGAGCATTTTGCCATCTAGAGAGAAACGCGAGGTACCGTCTGGCATTACCCCTTTTCCTTGAGTAGCGCGCACGCTGCCACATAGGTTGGTTTTTCCCGATAAACAGAACTTACACTTACCGCACTCAGCAGTGTAAAGCGGGATCACATGATCGCCCGGTTTCAAGCTTGTGACGCCCTCACCAACTTCCTGCACAACCCCTGCCCCCTCATGGCCAAGCACGGCGGGGAAGTTCCCTTCAGGGTCAGCACCTGAAAGCGTGTAAGCATCAGTATGGCAAACGCTGGTGGCGGCCATTTTAACCAGCACTTCTCCCGCCTTCGGGCCTTCAACATCAATTTCAACGAGTTCTAGCGGCTTGCCCGCTTCCAATGCAACAGCTGCGCGTGACTTCATTTATCACTCCTTATGGATCGCCAACAGCAAGCATTAGCCTGCTGCTCGATTTGTTTTCAGTGCTTGCAGTGTAGGCCAGCTGGGCGCAGTTGATAAAGCGGGATACACTCATAAGATTATTGCCACTGAGCAACAATCCATTCAAGCCACCATCAATTAAAGCTAGGAGCCAACATGCAGCACTGGGGCCGTATTGAAGCGTTTGTTGAAGTGGTGCGCCTGGGAACCTTCTCGGCCGCTGCTCGCCATTTGAAAGTGTCGACATCCCATATTAGCCGTTTAGTTAGTCAGCTCGAAAACCAGCTTGGCGTACAGCTGCTATATCGCACCACCCGTCAAATACGCTTAACCGATGCGGGTACCACTTATGTTGAACACTGTCGCCACCTGTTTGATGGGCTGCGCGATGCTGAGCAGGCACTTAGCGAACTCCAGGCCAAACCCAATGGGCTGCTGAAACTTACCTCGGCAACTACTTTCGGTGAGCGCTTTATCGCGCCATTAGTTAATGACTTTCAGTGTTTACACCCTCAGCTAGACGTTCATATGCACTTTACCAACCGGCCGGTTGAGCTGATTGAGGAGGGTTACGATATTGCAATTCGCATGGGAGTGTTAAAAGATTCCAGCTTAATCGCTAGGCGCCTTTGCGATCGGCGCGAATATATCGTTGGCTCACAAAGCTACTTTCGCCAAGCGCCACGCCCCCACACGCTCGGGGAGCTTAATCAGCATCGCTGCCTGATTGGCTCGCGACCCAACTGGTTGTTTGAGGTTAACGGCCAGCGACGTGAAGTGCGCGTAGAGGGATGCTGGACCGGCAACTCTGGCCCTGCTTTGTTAGATGCAGCACGTAAAGGATTAGGATTGGCTCAGTTGCCGGACTATTACGTTGCCCCGTACCTTGCCAGCGGCGAGCTGGTGGCTGTGCTGGAACCCTTTCAGCACCACGATACCGCCGTATGGGCGGTTTATCCTCGCCACCGCCACCTGTCGCCTAAAATTCGTCAGTTAGTCGATTATCTAGTCGCCAACATCGACCGCTTGCTGCCTCGTAATCCGCTGACATAGCGTTCGATTACTAAGCACTTGATGAGCCAGCACTTGATGATCTAGAAGTTAATGATTTAGCACTCAATGGCGTTAACAGCGAGGCCGCCTTTAGATGTCTCTTTGTATTTATCCTGCATATCTCGGCCAGTGTCGCGCATAGTGCGAATCACCTTATCCAGCGAAATAAAGTGTTCGCCATCGCCATGCATCGCCATGCGGGCGGCATTAATCGCCTTAACCGAAGCAATCGCGTTACGCTCAATGCAGGGCACCTGAACCAGCCCTCCCACAGGGTCGCAGGTCAAACCAAGATTATGCTCTAAGCCGATCTCAGCGGCATTTTCAACCTGGCCTGGCGTTCCACCCAATACTTCGGCAAGCCCGGCAGCGGCCATTGCACAGGCAGACCCTACTTCGCCTTGGCAACCTACTTCAGCGCCTGAGATAGAAGCATTCTTTTTGCATAAAATACCCACAGCGCCAGCGGTGAGTAGAAAATCCACCACATCAGCATCACAGGCATCGGGCTCAAATTTTAAATAATACGCCAATACAGCAGGTACGATGCCCGCTGCACCGTTAGTGGGCGCGGTGACCATGCGTCGGCCTGCAGCATTCTCTTCGTTAACCGCTAAGGCGAATACATTCACCCAGTCCATAACGGTAAAACTCGTTACAATCATGCGCTGGTTGGTGGGCGGATGGAGCAGCGCCTGATGGAGCATCTGTGCTCGCCGGCGTACATTTAATCCGCCGGGCAAATGTCCGGTAGCGCGCAGGCCGTTATCAATGCTGTCGCTCATGGCATGCCAAATGGTTAGCAGCTCTTCACGAATGGCCGCTTCAGTACGCCAGGCTTTCTCGTTTTCCAACATTAACTGGCTAATGCGCAGCTGGTGCTGTTGACACAGGGCAAGAAGCTCAGCGGCGGTATTGAAGGGGAAAGGGAGTTCAGTGGTGTCTTCGCCCACCTCACCTTTATCTGCTTTTGCTTGATCGACATAGAAACCGCCGCCAAGCGAGTAAAAGGTGTTCGTCTGGACTACTTCGTCACCCTGATAAGCACTTAAGATCATCGCGTTAGGATGAAAAGCCAAGCAGGTCTCGTCCCACAGCACATCATCTCGACGTGAAAAGCTGATCTGCTGACCATTAGCCAGCACTAGTGGGGCACCCTCATCCAGTGACGTCAACCTTGCATCAATGCTGTCGGGGTCAATACTATCGGGCGCTTCACCCATCAAGCCCATGATGACCGCTTTATCAGTGCAATGACCGATTCCAGTGGCGGCAAGCGAGCCATGTAGCGTTATCACTAGCCGAGTAATAGCGGTTTCTTTATCAAGCGCTAAGGCAAAATCCCGCGCTGCCCGCATCGGGCCGACCGTATGTGAGCTGGAAGGGCCGATGCCAATGCGGAATAGATCAAAAACACTAATAGCCATGTGATTACGCCTCACAACATTATCATTGCTTAATTATTAGCTACTTTGCAGCGCCAACCACCAAACGTCGAGCCTTTAACCGAAATATCGACGTGCAAGTAAATAAGTGTGACGATATAATGAACATTCAACTATGCATATTTACTGTCGCGCTGGGCTTACTTACTGTCGCATAGGCGCTATTTTCGATAAGGATGTCGTATGCTTCCCCCTCCTGCTTGGCCTATTGATTTTCGCACCACCCTGCTGCGAGCAACGCTTTATGTGCTGTTTATTGGCGGCATCGCTCAAGGCGCCTATCTTGAAGCGATTTATCTTCCGTCTGTGCGCTTTACCGAGCTTGGATTTACTGAATTTACGCAGACGGTCATACTAGCTACATGCTGCCTAATGCTGATCTATGTTCGTCACGTACTAAAAGTATGGCCGACGATCACCCTGCTGCTATTGGCATTTATTGCTGCTTCTTTAGTCCGCGAGCAAGACTATTTTTTTGACGAGTATATTGCGCGCAATACGTGGAAAGTAGTGGTGTCGCTAATCGTGATTCCCTCAATTGTGTGGGTGGTGATTCAACGGCGCCGCTTTATTGAGGAATTCGCCTGCTATAGCAACACCTTTGCCTTTGGCCTGTTCGCTGCAGGTGTGCTAACGACCTATGTGTTTTCGCGCTTGTATGGCCGTCAGATTTTTTGGCGCGCGGTACTCGAAGATAATTATGTGCGTGAATTTAAAGACGTTGCCGAAGAAGTCGTTGAGCTACTCGGCTATAGCTTAATCCTGTTCGCAACCCTTGAATTACTGCTGCTCGCCTTGCGTATTCATAAGGCACGCCGCGTCGCCAATTAAGCGTCCCTTTTACTATTTGCTAAATTCAATGACTAAACGCCGCCCTGGTGTCATCTAGGGCGGCGTTTCATTTTTCAAATCTCGTCATGCAAAAAGCCGTTTGCGGCCTGACACACTTCAACGTAGTGTCGGCTGCCACGCCTTCTAGGCACGTCTTCCACTAAAAAAACCCACATTGACGATATAAACCTTATGACAAATCCACAAAATCGTGAAGAAAACCTAAAGCGGGGCGCTTTTACGCGCTTCCTCGATAGCGTTGAGTGGCTTGGCAATCTACTTCCACACCCCGTGACGCTATTTGCGATCCTATGTTTGCTGGTCGTCGTTGCCAGTGGCATTGCCGGTGCTCTTGGCGTCTCTGTCGCCGATCCGCGCCCCGCCAATGAAGGCGAATGGATCGCCGTCAACTCGCTGCTCAATGCCGAAGGGTTGCGGCGTTTAATCACTGAGATGGTGACCAACTTTACAGGGTTTGCGCCCCTCGGCACCGTTCTCGTAGCGATGCTGGGCGTAGGGGTTGCCGAGCATTCTGGGTTACTTTCCGCCAGTATGCGCGCGCTGGTACTCAACCGCTCACCACGTATTGTGACGTACGCGGTTGTCTTTGCGGGCATCATGTCTAATACGGCTTCAGAATTGGGTTACGTGGTGTTGATTCCACTGGCGGCGATGATTTTCCATTCACTGGGACGTCATCCGCTAGCAGGCTTGGCAGCGGCATTTTGTGGGGTATCCGGTGGCTATAGTGCCAACTTGCTGATCGGCACGGTAGATCCGCTGCTCTCAGGAATTACTCAAGAGGCTGCCCGTCTGCTTGATCCCGCTTACATCGTGGGAGCTGAAGCCAACTGGTTCTTTATGTTTGTCAGCACTTTCTTTGTCACCATTATTGGTGGCTTGGTGACCGAGTATATTGTTGAGCCCAAACTAGGAAAATTTGATTCGGCCTATGCTGAAGACGATATTGACCAGCAGCGCATGGAAGGGCTATCCGACAATGAAAAGCGCGCACTCAAAGGGACTGGCCTAACATTTCTGGTGATTGTTGCCTTGCTCGTCGCCATGGTGGTGCCAGAAAGTGGCATTCTGCGTAACCCTGAAACAGGTCTAGTCAGCGGCTCACCCTTCTTACGCGGCATTGTAGTAGTCGTTGCAGTCTCCTTTGTTGTACTGGGTTTTACCTATGGTCGGCTTGCCGGCACCATGCATAATGACCGCGATGTGGTCAATGCCATGGCAAAAAGCATGAGTAGCCTGGGCTTATATATCGTTCTGGTATTTTTTGCAGCGCAGTTCGTGGCACTGTTCAATTGGAGCAACTTTGGCACCGTTACCGCTGTTGCAGGGGCAGGCATGTTAGAGACGCTTGGGTTAAGCGGCCCTGGGCTTTTCGCACTGTTTATTCTTATGTGTGCCATCGTCAATCTATCGTTAGGCAGTGCCTCGGCCCAGTGGGCGGTTACGGCCCCGATATTTGTTCCGATGTTGATGCTGATGGGCTACGCTCCAGAAGTGATCCAAGCGGCCTACCGGATTGGTGATTCAGTGACTAACTTGATTACACCGATGATGAGCTATTTTGGTTTGATCATGGCAATCGCCGCCCGCTACCGCAAAGATATGGGGATTGGCACTCTCGTCGCCATTATGTTGCCCTACACCATGTTTATGCTGATTGGCTGGAGCCTGCTGTTCTTCGTGTGGGTGTTTGTGTTTGGCCTACCCGTCGGACCCGGTTCTGCCACTTACTACACGCTGTAAGCGCTTAAATGGCATAACGCAAAAAGCCCGCTGTTCCGAGAACAGCGGGCTTTTTGGTCTTAGCGGCTACTTGCTATTCACCACTCACTCTTCACTACCTACCATTCACTACTTACTATTCACTACTTACTATTCACTATTTACCATTCACTATTTACCATTCACTACTTACCACTCATTGCTTACTGCACTCACTCGTCCAGGAACGAACGTAGTGGCTCAGAGCGGCTTGGGTGGCGCAGCTTACGCAGTGCTTTGGCTTCAATCTGACGAATTCGCTCACGGGTTACGTCAAACTGCTTGCCTACCTCTTCCAACGTATGGTCAGTATTCATATCAATACCGAAGCGCATACGCAGTACTTTCGCTTCTCTGGCAGTAAGGCCGCCTAGCACGTTGCGCGTCGCTTCGATAAGCCCTTCACCGGTGGCCATATCGATCGGCAGCAGCATAGTGCCATCTTCGATAAAGTCACCCAGGTGTGAATCATCATCGTCACCAATCGGCGTCTCCATGGAGATCGGCTCTTTGGCAATTTTGAGCACCTTACGGACTTTATCTTCAGGCATTTCCAAACGCTCACCTAGCTCTTCAGGCGTCGGCTCACGTCCCATCTCCTGCAGCATCTGACGCGACACACGATTGAGCTTATTGATCGTCTCAATCATATGCACCGGAATACGAATGGTGCGCGCCTGATCGGCAATCGAACGGGTAATCGCCTGACGAATCCACCATGTGGCGTAGGTCGAAAACTTATAGCCGCGGCGATATTCAAACTTATCGACCGCTTTCATCAAGCCAATGTTGCCTTCTTGGATCAAATCCAAGAACTGCAGACCACGGTTGGTATACTTCTTGGCAATCGAGATAACCAAACGCAGGTTGGCCTCAACCATCTCTTTCTTAGCGCGACGTGCTTTCGCTTCACCAATCGAGAGTTTGCGATTCACTTCTTTAAGATCGGCAACCGAGAGTTGCACCATATCTTCTTCAAAAGCGATCTTGCGCTGAGCTCGCGCAATGTCTGCACGCAGTGGTTCAAGACGGTCAGCATACTTACTCTGCGCTGCCTGGAAATCGTCCAGCCACGTTTTACGCGACTCATTACCAGGAAACGACTTGATAAACGTTTTACGCGGCACCTTGGCTTTCTTGACGCACAGCTGCATCACCGCTTTTTCTTGAGCGCGCACCTGCTCAACACTGATACGCACTTGACCTACTAAGCGCTCAAAGTGCTTGGGCACCAGCTTGATGGGCGAGAAAAGCACCGCCAAACGAGCCTGTTCAGCCTTTAGTTCAGAGCTGCCACGACCATGTTTTGCAAACGCGGCTTCTACCAAGGCGTTTTGTTCACGAATCTGCTCAAAGCGCGCGCGCGCTTCTTCAGGATCCGGACCGCCTTCAGTGGCTGTGGAGTCTTCGTCTTCATCGTCGCTATCGACGTCGTCGTCAATCTCGGGCTCGGGTTCCGGCTCAGGCACTTCGGCCTCTGCTACACCCGGAATACCCTCATCGGGATCAATGAAACCAGAAAACAGATCTGACAGCCGACCCGGTGCTTCCTCATCCTGAGTAGCATCATAGGCGTCCAGAATAGACGCGACGGCTCCCGGCAAATAGGCCAGGGACGACATCACCTCACGGGTACCCTCTTCAATCCGTTTGGCGATTTCAATTTCGCCTTCACGGGTCAGAAGCTCAACCGTGCCCATTTCACGCATATACATGCGTACGGGGTCAGTGGTGCGGCCTACATCGCTTTCCACGGCGGCAAGGGCCGCAACGGCCTCTTCCGCAGCGGACTCGTCCGTGGAGTGATCCGACATCATCAAAGTGTCTTCATCTGGCGCTTCTTCAACGACACTAATACCCATGTCGTTAATCATGCCAATGATGTCTTCCACTTGATCCGGGTCGGCGATATCCTCGGGTAGATGGTCGTTGACCTCGGCATAGGTCAGGTAGCCCTGTTCCTTGCCTCGAGCGATCAACTCCTTCAGACGTGACTGCTGCTGCGCATTTCCAGCCATAGAAACCCTATCTCGACGAAGAAGAATGAAACACCTGGTGCGCTGAATCGATTAAACTCAACAAGCCGAACAGTATAGCCTAATCTGGGAGAAATTTTCCAGCTCGACGTATTTGCGCGGTCATTCAGGTGTGTTAGGTTGTTCGGTTAGGCCAGCGCTTGGTGGCTGACCTTATATCTGGTGTCAAGACGTCAAGAATTCAACCCCTAACGTACAGAACACCGCCTTACTACTTAGTGGCGCTGAGCCAGCTCCGTCAACAGCTCTTTTACTCGCTGACTTTGAGCTTTATCAAGCTTTTGTCCCGAGCGCTCTAAGCTTAGCAGCGTTTCGAGCTCTTCTTGGGGAGAGCGTTTACGCTGTATATCAATAAGATGTTGTACCCAACTATGAAGTTCGGCTTCTCGGTCAGCCTTAGGCATTAACAGTTCACGCTTTGCGAAAGCCGCTAAAGCAAAGCCTTGCTCGCTACCCTGAAAATGCGCCAAGACTACCTGCGGACTGCGGTAACGCCCAGCCTTGAGCAGCGAAATCAGTTCCCGGCACAACGGTGCATCATCATCGTCGGGCAGCCACTCCAAATGGTCAGGCAGCGCGGCCACCAAATTGGGCTCATGTAACAATAACTGCACGATACGCCCAACCGGGGAGAGTGCCTGAGAGCGTGAACGCGACGGCGGTACAGTCGCCGCTTGCATGACAGCAGCGGACGAAGCGTCATCTTCAAACTGCTCAGGCTGGTGTTGCACATGACGCTGCTGATCTGTCTCAGCACGCCTCTCAAGCAGCACCTTTAACTGCTCCTGCGCCAAGCCACTACGCTGCGCCAATGACTCAAGCAGTAGCGATTTGAGCATGCCTTCAGGCACTTTGTTCAATGCCATTAACACTTGGCTGGCGAACCGCTCCCGTCCTTCGACCGTGTTTAAATCACGCCCCTGGGCCGCCTGTTCAAACAGGAACTCGGAAAGCGGCATCGCGCAGGTCACACGGTCCTGGAATGCCTGAGTACCTTCACGGCGCACCAAAGAGTCAGGATCATCACCTTCAGGTAAAAATAGAAAGCGCGCTTCACGACCATCAATCATTTGCGGCAGCGCGGTTTCCAGCGCCCGACTAGCTGCCTGCCTGCCTGCACGGTCACCGTCAAAACAGAACACCACACGGCTAACCAATCGAAACAGCCGGCTAAGATGGTCTTCCGTGGTGGCGGTACCCAGCGTTGCGACGGCGTTATAGATGTCATACTGGGCCAAGGCCACCACATCCATATAACCTTCCACGATCACCAACTGCTCAAGCTTGCTGGCTGCCTGGCGAGCCTCATACAAGCCGTAAAGTTCGCGCCCCTTGTGAAACACTGGCGTTTCTGGCGAATTCAAGTACTTAGGCTGTTCGTCGCCCATTACCCGACCACCAAAAGCGATGGTGCGCCCTCTCAGGTCACGAATCGGGAACATTACCCGATCGCGAAAGCGGTCATAGGTACGTCCGGTATCTTCGCGATGAATCAGCAAGCCATACTCAACCTGAACCGGCTCACCTATACCCCGCTCGCTGAGATGCAGTTTTAACGCTTCCCAACCGCCTGGGGCATAGCCAATACCGTAGGTCTTGATCACCTCAGCGGAAAGCCCACGCTCGGTGAGATAACGCTGCGCTGACTGGCCTTCCTGCATTTTCAAACGCTCGCGATAAAAGCTCGCGGCGAGTTCAAGCAGGTTAACGCCCTCTTTACGTTTTTTTTCGCGCTGCTGGGCACCAGGGTCATCGGTACCTTCGCGGGGCACATCAATACCAAGCCGCCCGGCCAACTGCTCTACCGCCTCGGGAAACGGCAGTTTGTCGTACTCCATCAAGAAGCGTAGTGCATTACCATTGGCCCCGCAGCCAAAGCAGTGATAAAACTGCTTATCCGCACTCACGGTGAACGATGGGGTTTTCTCTTGATGAAAGGGACATAGCCCAGAATAGTTACGGCCAGCCTTTTTAAGCTGCACACGCTCACCCACCACCTCGACCACATCAACGCGGCCTAACAGGTCATCGATAAAACGTTGTGGAATTTGGCCTGCCATGAACTGCGGGCATCCTCGCGCATAGCGCTGATTCGCTGACGTTATAAACCACAGCTTAGGGTCATCGGACCCATTGCCAGATCACCTTAAACAGCGATGGACTTAATCAGCAATGATTAGTCAAAAAAACAAACGGCCACCTAGTGGCGGCCGCTTGGCATCCCTCTTGAGACGACCAGCTAACTGCTCCGGCCCCCTCGGGTACGGATCAATAGAGCCGTTCGAAACGCTTTTGCTCACGCTGCACTTTCTTAGCGTGGCGTTTTACGGCAGCTGCCGCTTTGCGTTTACGCTCAGCAGTCGGCTTCTCATAGTGCTCGCGGCGGCGTACTTCGGAAAGAACACCGGCTTTTTCGCAAGAACGCTTGAAGCGACGCAGGGCGACGTCAAACGGCTCGTTATCACGTACTTTTACAGAAGGCATTAAGCACTCACCTACCTTAAGGAGTCTTGAGTTCGGATAGTACGTACACTGCCATTAGCGATTAAGCATGCGGTGTACGACCCAGTTTTACAGCGCACAGTAGTCTAGTCTCCGTTGGCCATCTTTGCAAATGCTTACGCTCGCAGGCAACGACAATGCTAAACTATTGGCCTTATATTTTTTTCACTGCGGCATCTGCATAGAACGCTTAAACAGAACCTTCAAAGAGTCCCTTTTTTATGCGTGTTTTGGGCATTGAAACATCCTGCGATGAAACTGGCGTCGCGCTTTACGACACCTCGATGACAGGTGGCAAGGGGCTGCTGGCCGATGCGCTGTATAGCCAAATTGCCATGCACGCGGAATTTGGTGGTGTGGTGCCCGAACTTGCCTCTCGCGATCACACCCGTAAACTGCTGCCGTTGATTGAGCAGGTACTCAGCGACGCCCAGCTGACGCGTCAGGATTTAGACGGCATCACCTATACTGCCGGGCCTGGTTTGGTTGGCGCTTTGATGGTGGGCGCCAGCACGGCCCACGGCATGGCTCGCGCGCTTAATATTCCCGTACTCGGCGTGCATCATATGGAAGGCCACCTGTTGGCACCTATGCTGGAAGATGAGCCGCCTGAATTTCCTTTCGTGGCGCTATTAGTCTCTGGCGGCCATACCCAACTGGTTGAGGTAAAAGGACTAGGGCGCTATCAACTGCTCGGCGAGTCTGTCGATGACGCCGCCGGTGAAGCCTTTGACAAAGCCGCCAAGATGTTAGGGCTAGCCTACCCAGGTGGGCCTCAGGTCGCCAAGCTCGCCGAACAGGGCAATCCCAAACGGTTTCGCTTTCCTAGGCCAATGACCGACAGACCTGGGCTCGACTTCAGCTTTTCGGGATTAAAAACCCACACTATGACGGCAATCCGCCAGCTAGACACCGCCAATGAACTCGACGACCAAGCCCGCGCTGATATTGCCCGCGCCTTTGAGGAGGCCGTGGTTGATACATTGGTAATAAAGTGTCGGCGGGCGCTAGACCAAACCGGCCTAAAACGCCTGGTGGTTGCAGGCGGTGTCAGCGCTAATCAGCGCCTACGCGAACGGCTTCACGCGGAGTGCGAAAAGCGCCAAGCCCGCGCCTACTACCCGCGCGGTCGCTTCTGCACTGACAACGGCGCAATGATTGCCTACGTGGGTGCGCAACGCTTGGCCGCTGGCGAGTGCGATGCCCCAGGCATCATACAGGCAACGCCCCGCTGGCCGCTCGATCAACTGACGCCGCCAGCATCTGCCGATCAACGCTAATCACCTATTAAGCGCCACAAATTAAGAGCCGCGAAACGGCGGCTCTTCACCGCGGCGAAGGCGGCGAATATTAAGCCCATGGCGGGCCAGCACCAGTAGGCTGAACCCTCCCACGACCAAGACATATTGCGGCGTAAACCAAGCGCATATTAGCGGCGCTGCCGCAGCGCTCACCAATGAGGCCATGGCTGCCGTTCTTAACCGCCATGCCAATAGCGCCCAAATCAGCGCGCTTAGTAGCGCCACTTTAGGCACCAACACCAATAGCACGCCAAAGGCACTGGCAACCGCCTTACCGCCACGAAAGCCATACCACAGTGGAAAACTGTGGCCGAGCAGGACCGCAAGCCCCACCACCCCCTGCAACCATACCGGACAGCTCATTATTTTTGCCCCTAGCACGGCAGGCATACCCTTCAAGGCGTCCAGCACCAGCGTGGCTGCCGCTAAGCGCGGACCATAAAGACGTAACACGTTGGAAAAGCCAGGATTGAACGAGCCATGTTGGCGGGGATCGCCCACGCCAGCCAAACGGCAGACGCTCAGTGCCGCTAACCAGCTACCGCTTAAATAGCCCACTACTATCCATACCATGGCTGCATGCTCGCTTTATAGACCATCTCGATAGCCCTACTCGCTGTCGTTCACACCCATCCTAACGTACAATCCCCGGCTTGTTGCAGCAGGGAGAAGGCAAATGGACCGCATTTTGATTGAAGCGTTAAGCGTTGAGACCGTCATTGGCGCGTACGATTGGGAGCGTTCGATTCAACAGTCATTGAGCTTAGATCTGGCGCTGGCCACCGATATTCGCTCGGCAGCAGCCACCGATGATTTACACCTCACCTTGGATTACGCCGCCATTTGCATGCGTATCCAGCAGTTTGCCGACGCTCATCAATTTGCTTTGGTGGAAACCTTTGCCGAACGTCTCGCGGAGTGTTTACGAACAGAATTTCCGATTACTTGGCTGCGCCTAACGGTGCGTAAGCCGGGCGCAGTACCCAATGCCCGAAGCGTTGGCCTGGAAATTACTCGCGGCAACCTGCCGGAGGCAACGCAGGTATCCGGCGCATGAATCTAGTGACCGTTAGCTTAGGTAGCAATATTAATCCCACTCAACATATTCTCTGCTGCCTGGATGCGCTTGCCGATACCTTCGGCCACTTACAGATCTCCCGTGTATTTGAAAGCGAGCCTGTTGGTTTTGCTGACAGCCGTAATTTCTATAATTTAGTGGTCGCCTTTCACAGCGATTGGACACCCGGCGAACTTCAGGCTTGGGCAAAACAGCTTGAGGCGGAACATGGCAGACTGCCCAGCACGGCTAAGTTTAGCCCTCGGGCGCTGGATATTGATCTGCTCACCGTGGGCAATACCTGCGGCATCATCGACGAGGTTTTACTACCGCGTGGTGAAATAACCGACAACGCCTTTGTCTTGCAGCCGCTTGCTGAGCTACTGCCCACTGAGCGCCATCCTCTCTGTGGCAAGGCCTATGCAACACTATGGGAAGCCTTCGAAGTAGGCAGTCAGCGGCTTTGGCCGATCGATTTTCGCTGGCGCGGACGCTGGGTCTCCCAGGCTGATGCTCAACCACAGCTTGCCACTGTAAGACGATAACTTTCTGACAAGCCCGCTACGCTAGCGCAGCCGCTACGGCTTGCCCACGTCGCTCTCGCAATGCCTCCCCCAGTGCTGCCCCTTGATACCCTTCCGCTATTAATGCCTGAGGGCTGACCTTACGTGCAGATTGCCAAGCGCTATCAAGTCGCCGGACCTGCTCAGGCGCGAGCACATTCACCAAGGCCAACTGCTCCTCCACCTGGGCAGGTTTGCGCCAGCTATCCAAACGCTCCAGCCAGAACAGTACGTTCGGGCCACTCAGCGCGGAATCTAGCAATTTATGGGTAAGCGCGGCATGGCGAGCAAGCTGGGACACTGCATTAGGCAGTTTTAACCGCTCCGCTAAAGCTTCTCGCTGTTCGTCACTCAGCGGCGACACCAACTGTGCATAGCGCCAGTGGGACACTGCTGACGCACCGGCATCAGGCGTCTTCGCCATCGCAACCAAGCCTTGTTTTAGCAGTTCTTCTTTTAGCTCCGGCCACCAAATAGCGAGAGCATCACAGCGTTTTAAGGTCGTAAAATAGACCTCTGGACTTGGCTCGCCCAGCGCCTTTTCGGTCTCTACCCACACCCGTTCGGCGGCCAAGTGCTCAAGCTCACCGCTGTGACTTACCTCACGCATCAGCGCCAGGGTCTCGGGCGCAATCGTGAACCCCAGCGACGCGTAGCGGGCCAGAAAGCGGGCGGTACGCAACACCCGCAGCGGGTCTTCACTAAAGGCTGATGAGATATGTCTCAGCACGCGCTGTTCAATATCCCCCCGCCCATCAAACGGGTCGGTCAAAGCGCCCTCGCTGCTCTCGGCAATGGCGTTGATGGTCAAATCACGCCGCAGCAGATCCTCTTCCAGCGTTACATCGGGACTTGCGTGGACCTCGAACCCCGCATAGCCGTGGCCGGACTTACGTTCTGTGCGAGCCAAGGCATACTCTTCGGCCGTTTCAGGGTGCAGAAAAACCGGAAAGTCACGGCCCACCGGTTTAAAACCACGCTTGCGCATATCATCTGGCGTGGCGCCCACCACCACCCAGTCGTTATCGTAGACGGGGCAACCTAGTAAAGCGTCGCGCACTGCGCCTCCCACACGATAGACCTTAAGGCCCGCTAAGCGAGAATCAGCGCGTGTTTCTGTGCCACTCTTTTCCATGGTGTTCTCTATTTCCCCTACTGCTAGTTTACCTGCTGGCTGGGCACACTTATACGCTCGCCGTTAGCAAGGTTGAGTGCCGTTAAACGCCCACCCCATACGCAGCCAGTGTCTAACGCCTCGACGGTCACGCGTGCCTGCGGGACTTTACCTTCCAGTGCTGCCCAGTGGCCAAACAACAGGTGAGCATCATCGGTACGAGGATATTGAAACCAGGGCTGAAAGCCTTTTGGAGCACTTTCCAACCCCTCTTTTGCCGCAAACTCTAAACGCCCATGGGTATCAATAAAACGCATCCGGGTGAAGACATTGACGATCAACCTCAGTCGCTCCATGCCGTCTAAATCGTCTTGCCAACTATCCGGCTGATTACCAAATAGCCGAGTTAAAAAATCACCGGACGTTTCACTGGCAAGTGCCTCCTGCACCTCCCGGCCTAAGGCTTCGGCTTGTGCCACGCCCCACTGGGGAAGCAGCCCCGCATGTGTCATTACTTTATTGCCCTCATGAACGCTTAACGGCAGGCTCTGTAACCAATCCAGCAGCCCCTCTCGATCAGGGGCTTTAAGAACATCACTCAAAGTATCATTTTTTTTCAGTTTGCCACCGCCTCGAGCGGCCACTAACAAATGAAAATCGTGGTTACCCAACACCGTACGCGCAGCGCTACCCAATGCCTTTACTTCTTGCAGACACTCAAGTGAAGCTGGCCCACGATTGATCAAATCGCCCACTAGCCAAAGAGTATCTCGCGAGGGGTTGAAGCTCAGCTGATCAAGTAACGCTATAAATTCTTGGTGACAGCCGTGTAAATCGCCGATTGCGTAGGTACTCATGCAAGGGCCTTTGATTAGATGAGTTTGCTAAATAGTAACATCCCCATGCTTGCCTAACGCCCACCATGGGGGGCTGGTGCTTAATGTGACAATTGAACTGGTGCAAACAGCCAACCTGCGCCACTATAAACAACCTCCAAGAAACCAACGTGCTCAGCGAAGCCTCTGCCTCGCCGCTGTTAAGGAAAACAATACGACGATGACAACGGATCATACCCGACGTGGACTACTGAAAGTGGCAACACTTGCCGGTATCGGTGCGTTACTGCTGCCCGGCACCGCCTTACTGCCTGTCGCGCAGGCCAACACCGCTAAGACATCTAAACCCCCCGCTGCCGTTATGGTAAATGGCTGGCTGCTGAATGCCAGTGACCGCTGATGTATATCGATTTCGAGGATATCAGCGAACATAGCAATGACGTGGATGTATGCATTATTGGCGGGGGTGCTGCAGGCATTTCCATGGCAATCACGTTGAGCAAGCAAGGGCATCGTGTGCTGCTCTGTGAGGGCGGTGACGCCGACTATAGTGAACGCTCTCAAGACAGCTACCGGGGCGAAACTGTCGGCGATGCTTATATTCCATTGTATGGTGCTCGGCTACGCTATTTAGGCGGGTCGACCAACCACTGGGGAGGCGTTTGCCGCCCTTTGGACCGCTACGATTTTAGCGCCAAAACAGCCGCCAGTGAGACAGCTTGGCCAGTCGGCCGCGATGCCTTGGCACCGTACTACCGTGCTGCCGCGAGCATGCTTGACTTAACGCCTACCCCTGCCGATCAGCCAATCCCGGGGTCAGGTCTAAAACGCATCTATTTTTCACTGGGTAATCCGACGCGCTTAAAAGATAAATATGCCGAGACACTTAGCGAGTCGACCACACTTGAATGCTGCCTGACGGCTAACTTAGTCGCGTTGGAAACGCAAGACGGCAAGGTAACCAGTGCCACATTCAAAAATTATCAAGGCGACCTTCGTCAGGTGCGGGCACGCTACTTTGTACTGGCCTGCGGCGGCATTGACAACTCTCGACTGCTGCTATGGTGCAATCAACAAACCCAAGGGCAGCTTATTCCCCAGCATGACACCCTTGGCCGTTATTGGATGGAGCACCCTCACGCCACGGTAGGTAAAGCGCTGCTTTTCAATCCGGCAGCACTCGGCCTGGACGATGAGTACAACGTATTTCTTTCCCCCACGGCTAGCACTATCGCCTCACGTCAAACTCTCAATTGCGGGCTACGCTTGCATCGTATGAACCCAGAGGCTACTCAGGAACTAACTGACGAACTCGCAGAGCAAGCGCCCACACTGGCTGGGCGGCTAAGCACTTGGCAAGCCCAGGGCCAGGTTATTCACGGCGCAGTATTGAGAGCTGCCTGGGAGCAAGAGCCCCAGTATGACAATCGCGTTGAGTTGAGCGATGAGCTAGATGAACTGGGTGTTCCCCGTAGCCGGCTGGTATGGCGGCAATCAGAATTAGATCGCCACACCATTCGAGAAAGCATGCTAGTGCTCGGCGACTACCTGCGTGCTAATGAACTGGGGCGTTTGCAGTTAGCTGACTGGCTCGCCGATACCCCTGTGCAACTGCCTACCGATGGTGAGCTAGCAGGTCGTCATCATATGGGCGGCACGCGTATGAGTCTTAATGCCGAGGAAGGCATTGTTAATCCCGATTGCCGTTTATTTGCTCAGGATAACTTCTACGTAGCGGGCTCCAGCGTGTTTGCCAGTGGAGGCCATGCCAACCCCACATTAACCTTGGTGCAATTGGCTCTACGCCTCTGTGACCACTTGGGGAGCCGATTAGCGCAAGATGACCAACCTGCAGCTGTTTCATAAAGCGCTTAATGAAGCTGCATCGGGGCGGCCAGTCGGAAGGGTGAGATCACTACTTCAAAGGCTCGTTGAGTCGAGGTGTCTAACAACGTGTAGGCACCTTCCATTACCCCTACTGGCGTCTGAAGAATTGCACGGCTGGTATAACGGAAACTCTGACCGGGACCAATCAGTGGCTGCTGCCCCACCACGCCTTTACCGCGCACTTCCTGGCAATCTCCGCTGCCTTGGGTGATTTTCCAGTAGCGCGCCATAAGCTGAACGCTATGGGGGCTTTTATTTTGCACAGTCACGGTATAGCTAAACACGTAACGCGACTCTGAATCGTTCGATTCATCTATACGGTAACTGGGTGTAACACTGACCTCAATGACTAAGCCACTCACGCTGATGTGCCCTTCTCGTTACTCGCCTGCTCATCGGCAGCAACGCGATTGGCAATGGCGACATACTCCGCCACGCTCAGGGTTTGCGGTCGGCGGATCGGGTCAATACCCAGGTCTTCTAGCGTCTCTGGGCCGACCCGCCCTTTAAAGTTATTGCGCAGTGTTTTACGCCGCTGACCAAACGCCAGCTTAACCAACTCAAACAATAACGCTGGGTCATCCGCGACATGCGGCAGCTTCTCATGGGGCGTTAAGCGCACAATCGCGGAGTCGACTTTGGGCCTCGGCACAAAAGCTTCCGGCGGTACAATAAACAGCTGCTCAACATGACAGTAGTACTGCGCCATCACCGAGAGACGCCCCCAATCTGTCCCGCCGGGCTCTGCCGCTAAGCGCTCTACCACTTCTTTTTGCAGCATAAAGTGCATGTCTTCCACTGCATCACCCGCTGCTAGCAGGTGGACAATCAGCGGTGTAGAGATGTTATAGGGCAGATTCCCCACGACACGCAGCGCTGGCCCATCACCTTTTAGTGCCGCGAAATCAAACTTTAGCGCATCGCCTTCATGGATCACAAAGTCAGGGTAGTTAAAAAACTGGACGCGCAGGCCGGGAATCAGGTCACGGTCAAGCTCAATCACTTCTAAATGGCCTGCCGCTTCCAGCAGCGGCTCGGTCAATGCCCCTTGGCCTGGGCCGATTTCGACAAGACGGTCTGTCGAACGCGGGCCAACAGCGCGAACGATCCGCGAAATAATGCCGAGGTCACGTAAAAAGTTTTGACCAAAGCGTTTACGAGCGCGGTGCTGGGGCACAGTAGACATCAAGCGGTATTCCTTGGAGTGCAGATTCAATCGGGAGTGTTTTGCAGCAAACGCTGCGAGGCCAAACGGCGCGCAAGCGTCATGGCTACTTTTAAACTGCCAGGATCAGCTAAGCCTTTACCAGCAAGATCCAGGGCGGTGCCATGGTCGACCGAGGTGCGCACCAGCGGAAGGCCCAGCGTAATATTGGCAGCCTGACCAAAGCCTGCGTATTTTAACACCGCCAAGCCTTGATCATGGTACATCGCCAGTACGGCATCGACACCTACTAAGTGTCGAGGGGTAAACAGCGTATCCGCAGGCAGCGGACCCACAATATCCATGCCTTCGCCGCGCAATGTATCAAGTGCCGGAATGATAATATCCAACTCTTCTCGCCCAAGATGCCCATCTTCGCCGGCGTGGGGGTTTAAACCACATACGGCGATGCGTGGTTTGGTAATCCCAAACTGGCGCTGTAAATCGGCCGCCAGTAAGCGACTGATGCGAGTAACTCGGTCATAAGTAATAGCCTCTGCCACATTGCGCAGCGGCAGATGGGTCGTCACCAGGGCGACGCGCAAATCGCCGCTGCCTTGCCAACTGGGAACAGTCGCATGCAGGGCCACATCGGTGGCGAGCAACATCACGACTTCCTCGACACCACAGGCATCGCGCAGCCATTCGGTATGGCCAGTAAAACCTGGATGACCGCCTTCAATGATCACACCTTTGTGCAGTGGTGCAGTCACCATGGCAGCAGCGTGACCGTCTTGGCATGCCTCAACCGCCAGCGCCAAGGTGGCTAACACATAGTCAGCATTGGCGGGGTTAAGGCAGCCGGGCGTAGCAGGCACGTTAAGCGCAACAGGCCAAACAGGCAAAAGAGTAGCGCCATGGGGTAGTTCACCGCCGGGTGAGCACTCCACGACGGTAACGTTTAACTGAAGTTCTGCTGCTCGCTCACGCAGCATAGAAGGGTCACCAATCGCCACCGTATTGGCCGGCCACTGACTCTGCGCTGCTAGTATCAGCGTGAGCTCTGGACCTATACCCGCTGGCTCACCGGTAGTAACCACTACCGGCAAAGGGCTGTCTATCAACAAAGCACTACCTTCTGCCAAAGCACTAGCGACCATTAGAGACGAATATCGACAAAGGCTTGCGAGCGGATCTCTTGCTGCCAGCTCTCTAGCTCTTCATTGGCACGACGCTGAAAAATGGCTTGGCGAACCTGTTCGCGCTGGCTCTCCTGGGTAACGTCCTGACGCCGACGATCCAGCACTTCAATAACGTGATAGCCGAACTGAGAGCGTACCGGCTGAGATACCTGGTTAACCTCTAGCGCGCGCATCGCCTCTTCAAAGGGGGCAACGGTCTGGCCTGGGCGCACCCAGTCAAGCTCTCCACCGTTAAGCGCAGTACCGCTATCATCACTAAACTCTCGCGCCACCGATGCAAAATCTGAGCCTTGAGATAACCGCTGGCGGACCTCTTCTGCCCGCGCTCGCGCCTGATCCTCGTCGCGGTTGGGCGTCAACGCAATGAGTACGTGACGGGCACGTGTCTCTTCAATAAAGTTCTGTTCGCCTGACTGGCCCTGCTGGCTTAAAAAGCGCTCAACGTCTCGCTCACTGACCGACACTCGATTACTGATTTGACGCTGCTGCACCTGACGCATCAGCATTTCACGACGAATATCGTCGCGTACGCTGGCCAGCGTCATACCGTCTGCTTCCACCGCATCAGCAAATTCATCCAAGGTCATGCCGTTAGATTCAGCGATAGTGCGCACTTGGCGATTTAGTTCGGTGTCATCAATACTGAGATTAGCATCGCGTGCCATCTGCAGTTGAATCTCTTCCATCACCATGCGCTCAAGCATCTGGGGGGCTATTTGGGAACGCGGAGGCAGTGTACCGCCCTGGGCCTGGGCCTGCTGCTCAATTTGGGCAATGCGGTCGTCTAACTCGCTGCGCATAATCACACCGTTATTAACCACGGCTACTACGCTATCTAGTGCCTGACGCTGGGTGGTTTGGAAGTTTTGCGCATGTAACGTGAGCGGTGAAAGGGCAATGCCCGCACCAACGCATAGGGCTAGCAGGCTACCTGCAGAGAGCTGTTGCATACGGGCTAGCAGGGGCTTTCTCATTTTCATAACACGTCTCTTTTCAGTCGCCATTCTATGGATGTCGTTATAGGGTAGTTGGGCGATAGCCAGGAATGGTCTGTTCAAAATAGCTGTCCGCTTCTTGACCAACGCCGCCTAAGCCGCGGAATACAAAACGCAAAAACAACCCTCGATCATTAAAGTCATCATCGATACGAGCGGTATCGGCATCATCAATCCACTCCCGCCATACGAGCTGCAGGCCGTAACAGCAATTATTCCACTGCACACCCGCTAGTTGCTCCAGCGAACGATCATTAGACTGATCGTGCAGGTAGCGGCCAATCAAATCAATGCTGGTACTGGCTTTCCATGCAAACGACAAGTCCCACTCCTCGCGATTGTAATCGCGAAAGCCATCGTCGCCAGGTATGACGCTTGGATCAAACCCTTCGATCTCCCAACGGTAGCCAAGGTTCACTACATGGCCTTCAGGATGACGATAACGCACATCAACGCTTGAACGCTCGGTCTGTTGGCGTTGATCATCGTAGAGCCACTCGTAGCCACTGCTCCAACGTTCATTAATCTGCCAATCAAGGCGAGAAACTATCGGCGAACGGTCACGAGTAGCTTGGTAAAAGCTTTCGGGGTTAACGTTCGGATTATCTTCTGGGCGGTCTGGGAGTGTGTCGGGATCACCATCGCTATCGATTCG
The DNA here is from genome assembly GCF_050269715.1 of Halomonas sp. NPDC076908. Lineage (NCBI taxonomy): Bacteria > Pseudomonadati > Pseudomonadota > Gammaproteobacteria > Oceanospirillales > Halomonadaceae > Halomonas > Halomonas sp. NPDC076908. The sequence goes on from NZ_JBNNIW010000005.1 coordinate 34,514, forward strand.
ACGATCATCAAAATAAGCGCTTTGCCCTACTCCGAAAGTCAGCCGATCACGACCCGAGGCATCTTCCATCAAGCGTGACTGTACACCATAGGAGAGCCGGTTTAGGTCGCCCACACGGTCAGCGCCGGAAAAGCGATGCGCTGACCATAGCTGATCCCAGGAGAAGGCACGCTCGCGGCTATCAAACTCAGGCAGTTCGCTTTGATCCGTGCGGGGCACATAGGCGTAGTTAAGGCGCGGTTCCAGCGTTTGCCGATAACCACGGCCAGCCAGCTCCAACTCACGCTCAAATATTAATCCACTATCAATTGAGCTAATCGCGGTGCTGCGTGTGGGTGAATCATCACGATCGGTGACTCGTTCGCCATAATCCAGCTGATAGGCCGTATTCCAAAGCTCGGTACGTGGCTCCACATAGCCCCAAGGCTGCTCGTAGCGCCAGCCAAAGGCGGGGGTTAGATGTATCCGACTACCGGTGGCAGCTTCACGCTCTGGCACTAGTCTTTCATCAACATCGCGCCAGAAGTAGGTAGCATTCGAGCGCCACTCGCTATACAGGCCGTTGCCCAGGTTCCAGTTAGAGTTCGCCGTTAGGCTTGGCAGCCGGTAAAAAGGCTTATCGGGATCGCTCAACGGATCTTCAAGGCGCTGATACCCTTGGGCACGGGCATCTAATTGCCAGCGCTCGCCACGGTAATCAAGCTGCGCCAAACGCTCCATACTGGTGCGGTCATTGTTGCCAAACTCGCCACCAAAATCATCGAAGTAGCGACCATCGCTGGCTGCGCCATAACGCAATTGATAGTTGCTACGCTCACTTACCCGCCCGGCATGCTGAGCATCAATATACCAACGATCATCGCCCTCAAAACGATTCGCATCGCCGCCGGAGCCACCATCATCACTGCTCAAATAGCCGCCTTCAATGATGCCTTCGCTTTCAGAAAATAAGTAGCGATACTCACCATTCATTAGCAAACCGCGGTCAGTCATCCAACGCGGTGTAATCGTGGCATCATGGTTAGGGGCAATATTCCAATAAAATGGCTGAGCATAATCGAGCCCATCTGCGGAGAAACCTATAGAAGGCGACAGCAGCCCAGTGTGACGGCGATCGTCAATAGGAAAGCGCAGCCATGGCCAGTAAAACACGGGGATATCTTTCACATGCAGGCGCGCATGTCGCGCGGTACCAAAACCTGATGCTTGATCCAGCTGAATATCGCTACTCACTAGCTGCCAGCTGTTGGCGCCAGGATCGCAGGTGGTAAAACTGGCATCTTGTAAACGGTACTGAGATTCGCCGGTTTGTTCCAACTGACCCGCTTGGCCACGCAGATGTTGCTCATAGAGCACAAATTGGCTATTCCCCAGTGTGGCGCGATCTTCATTGAGCCTGAGCATGGCCTGATCGCCGCGAATCAGAGACAACCCATCGCGCAGCGCGATATTGCCTTCAGCATCGACCTGCTGACGGTCAGCGGGTAGAAATATCCGTTCTGCTTCCAGCTCTTCATTGCCTCGCCGCAAGACGACATCGCCACGTAAGAGCGCCTCACCATCCGCCGCATAGTCGACATCGCTGGCTTCCAGCGAGAGCGCTTCAGGGTTATCTGCGGGGGGCAAACGGTAACTGGGCATGACATACCGCCCGCGGCATAATTGACCAGCCGCTTCAGCTTGTTCCCAGGCCTGCCAATCTAACGCTTCCGCGGACATGACCTGGCCTTGAGCCACTGCCGTAAACGAGGCACTTGCGAGCAAACTGCCCACTAATGTATGCGCAACCGGCAATGTGCGCGAAAATCGCTTGCCCATGTTCGTTATCCTTGGCATCCAGAATCGGTATTATACAGCCAGCATGATGCCCGACCAGCCAGGAGCTTGCATGTCTTCATATCGGATTAACGCCCTAACTTCGTGGGCGGCACAACAAAACGGCCTTTCCGAGGCTGATATTTCGCTTTCATCCGCCGTTGGCGATGCAAGTTTTCGCCGCTATTTTCGCCTAACACTGCCTAATGGCACCACTCAGGTGGTCATGGACGCCCCCCCCGAACAGGAAGACTCACAGCCATTCGTGACCATCGCCAAACGCTGGCATAGTGCCGGGCTGCCGGTCCCCAAGGTGCATGCCGCCAACTTAGCGGACGGTTTTCTTTTATTAGAAGATTTAGGGTGCACGCCACTACAAACGCTGTTTAGCGATGATGTTACCACCCAGGCCTATCATACACAGGCACTAACACTCATCGCTGACCTGCAGAACCGCGCAGGCCCCACCGAATTACCCAACTATGATGCAGCGTTGCTCAGCCGCGAGCTGGACCTGTTCCCTGAATGGTGTCTTAACGCTTGGTTAAAGCTGCCGACGCCAGAAAGCTGGCAACCCCTCCGTGAACAGCTTATTCAGCAAGCCTTGGCACAGCCGGTAGTCACCGTCCATCGCGATTTCGACGCCATGAACCTGATGGTGCACGACCAGCGTCTGTTTATGATCGACTTTCAAGACGCCGTGGCCGGCCCGCTCAGCTATGACGCTATCTCACTATTGCGAGGTCGTTACTGCCGCTTTACCAGCGAACAGTTTAGTGACTTGGTTAACACGTTTTATCAGCAGGCCCGTCTCGATGGCAGGCTTCCCAAGAGCGTGGACGCCGCTGCATTTTTAGCTCAATGTCACGCCATGGCTGCTCAACGCTCGCTAAAAGTGCTGGGGATTTTCTGCCGCTTAACACTGCGTGATCAAAAAAGCGGCTACCTTGAGCGCCTGCCACACTTTTTGAATCACTTGGAAGACAGCCTGTTAGCGCTAACCTTCTCCAATGAACCAGCGCTGGCTGAGTTTACCCAGTGGGTGCATACAACGCTGCGGCCTGCGATAACGCAACGCTTAGCGGACACTCTTTAATCAAAGGAAATTGCGCCATGAAAGCGATGATACTGGCCGCGGGGCTTGGCAAGCGAATGCGTCCGCTCACCAACCACTGCCCAAAGCCGCTATTACCCGTCGCTGGTAAGCCACTTATCGTGCACCACTTGGAGCGCCTTCGCGATGCAGGCATTCATGAAGTCGTCATCAATGTCAGCTACCGTGCTGATCAGATTGTCGACGCCCTAGGCGATGGCAGCGCTTATGGCGTTCGCATTCACTGGAGCCATGAAACCACGCCACTGGAAACAGGCGGCGGCATTCAAAAAGCCCTGCCACTGCTTGGCAAAGCACCGTTCCTACTGATCAATGGTGACGTGTGGTGCGACGCCCTGCCCATTTTTCAGGCGCTAAAGGAACCCGATTTGGCTCATTTGATGCTGGTGGATAACCCAAGCCATCACCCAAATGGAGACTTTGGCTTTAATGAAGGCCGTGTCAATCAAACTGACACCCCACGCTTAACCTTTGCAGGCATTAGCGTGATTCACCCTAAGCTATTGGTGGGGCAACCCGAAGGCGCTTTTGCCCTAGCGCCTCTGCTCCGAGCCGCCATGGATGAGAACCGGGTAAGCGGTGAGTATTTCACGGGTTACTGGGTAGATGTGGGCACACCGGAACGACTGGCCGCGTTGGAAAGCCAGCTACATTAAATGACATCTTATAAGTAAGGGAGTCAGGGAAGAGAGGCGCGCAGGCCAAGAGATGTTATGCTGCGCGACCTACCTTGCGTCATCTAGATGAGGAGAGCAACGTGAAAGCACGGGTAAAATGGACTGACGGTCGTCAATTTGTGGCGGAATCTGGCAGTGGTCATAGCGTTGTCATAGATGGCCCACCCAACCTGGGTGGCCGTAATACCGGCCCACGCCCCATGGAAATGCTGCTAATGGGCATGGGCAGTTGCACCGCTTTTGATGTGCTTAACATCCTTGATAAAGCACGTGCGGATGTCACCGATTGCGTGGCAGAGCTAGATGCCGAACGCGCTGATGAAGTGCCCTCGGTATTTACCAAGATTCACGTACATTTTGTCGTCACAGGTCACGCTCTTAAAGAGAAGCAAGTTCAGCGCGCCGTTGAACTCTCTGCCGAAAAATACTGCAGTGCATCAATCATGCTAGTGAAAGGCGGCGTTGATATCACTCACTCTTTCGAGATTATCGAGGCTTGAGCCGCGCTTGGCGCATCCAGCGCTCACTGACCGTATCCAGCGTTTTTGATGATTGTTGGCGCGCATTAAACTGGACCACCGTAAAAAAGATGGCTTGGCCGGATGCAACCCGTCGCCAGGGCGGGCATAATACGCCCGCTTGTTTCACCTTCCTATTTAAGTACGGTGACAATGTCTTATCGGTTCCGACGCTGGCTCGTCGGGGTGTCTTCATCTGCCACAAGGAGGTTCGGACGTGACAGACAATCTCCGACTCCACGGGTTTAACAACCTGACTAGCTCGCTGAGCTTCAACATTTACGACATCTGTTATGCCAAAACTGAAGAGCAGCGTGCGGCTTATATCGACTATATCGATGAGCTATACAATGCCGAACGTTTGACTCAGATACTCAAAGACGTCACCAATATTATTGGCGCTCATGTGCTCAATATCGCTCGCCAGGATTACGAACCCCACGGCGCCAGTGTGACCATTTTGATTGCTGAGCATGAACTGGATGACGCGGCTCCTGAGCAGATTCAACCAGGCCCTGGCCCGCTGCCTGAAACAGTAGTCGGCCATTTGGACAAAAGCCATGTCACTGTGCACAGCTATCCTGAGTCGCACCCTGACAATGGCATCAGTACCTTTCGTCTGGATATCGATGTCTCTACCTGTGGGCATATCAGCCCATTGAAAGCGCTAAACTATCTGATCCACAGCTTTGATTCTGACATTGTCACTATGGACTACCGTGTACGCGGCTTTACCCGCGATGTAGACGGTAAAAAACTGTTTATTGATCATGACATTACATCGATTCAGGACTATTTGGCAGAAGATACCAAGCAGGCCTACCAAATGATTGATGTCAATGTGTATCAAGAGAACATGTTTCATACCAAAATGCTGCTCAAAGACTTTGAGTTAGATAATTATCTGTTCGGCACGTCGCGCCGCGATATTACTTTTGAAGAAGCGCGGGATATCGAAAGTCGTTTACGCAAAGAGATGTTGGAAATCTTCTACTCGCGTAATTTGGATTGATATTAGCCAGTGAGTGTCAAAAAGCCGGCTACATGCCGGTTTTTTTATTTTAAATCAATGACTTAAAAACGGAGCAAGATAGCCAATATCTTAGTAAACACTCGGTTCGCCTTCGGGCCGGGTCTTAAACCGGCGATGCAACCAAAGGTACTGTTCTGGGTGCTTGCGTATAGCAAGCTCAATAAATTGATTCACCTTTGCCGCGTCTGCTTGTTCGTCACCGCTGGGGAAGCCATCGAACGATGGTAAGCACTCAATGGTATAGGTGCGATTATCTGGGTTGCGATGGAACATCAGCGGCACGACGGGCGCACCGGTCATACGCGCTATTTTGGCAGTTAGACGAATGGTGGACGCTTGCTGACCAAACAATGGTGCAAACACGCTCACATCACGGCCAAAGTCTTGATCTGGCGAATACCAGACAATGTGGCCCGCTTTGAGTCGCCTTACCACGCCGCGCAGGTCATGACGATCAATCGCCTGACCGAAAATACGTGAGCGCGCACGGGTCATAAAACGCTCAAACAACGGATTATTATGGGCGCGATAGACCACATCCGCAGGATAGAATAACGAGTGCAGCGCACCACCTAAATCCAGCGTCGAGAAGTGAATACCCACTACCAATACACCTTTGCCCTGAGCTTTCGCGCGGACGAGGTGTTCCTGACCTTGATAGGCCACTCGATGGCGCAAGCCTTCAGCATTCCGACACCAGCCCGTTGCGGTTTCGATTAGGCCAATACCGTTGGCGATAAAAGTATCTTTCACCAACTGCCGCTGCTGATCAGCACTTTTGTTCGGAAAACACAGTGCAATATTGGTACGGGTAATATGGCGGCGACGCTTGGCAAAACGCCATGCCAGAAGCCCAAGACCTTTACCCATCATGATCTTCAATCGCCAGGGCAACCAGGCAGCTACATACATCGACCCTATCGCTAACCAAGTAGGCCAATAGCGAGGGTGGGCAAACGAGCGCGGATAACGAGATTTCGACATAGCAACAACCGATTAAGCAGAACCGCCATGATAACGCCGCGGCGCCCTTGGCAGTACCCCTGTTAATAGCGTATAGCTAATCGTATCGCAGTGCTGCGCCACTTCATCTACGCTGAGAACGGCACCATTCCTGGAGCTTCCCCAAAGCACTACCTCGCTGCCAAGCGTGGCATCAGGTATATCTGTCACATCGATAGTGAGCATATCCATCGACACTTTGCCGGCAATAGCACAGCGCTGACCATTGACCAGCACGGGCGTGCCATCCCTGGCATGGCGATCGTAGCCGTCGCCATAGCCGCAGGCAACCACTGCGATGCGCGAAGGCCGCGGGGCACGCCAGCGCCCGCTATAGCCCACGGGCTCGCCTTCGTCCAGCTGGCGTAACGCAATAATTTCAGAGCACAGCGTCATTACCGGCTTTAGCTGCTGGCTGATCTCATTGGCCATTTCCAATGGGTCACTGCCATACAGCATTACGCCCGGCCGATTCCAGTCACCGTGCGCCACCGGATACGCCAAGGTGGCCGGTGAATTAGCCAAACTCAGTGGCGCTTTCAAATCCCGTGCTAGCGCCTGAAGTTGGGCCATTTGCTGGCTGAAATAGTGATTATCCTGGGCATCAGCCGTGGCGAAGTGACTCATTAGATGGAGCGCCGTTACATTAGGCGCGGCTAGGAGCTGCCGCCAGATGTCAGCGGCTTCGTTGGGCGAAAAGCCTAAGCGATGCATGCCCGAGTCGACTTTTAACCATACCGGGATTGGCTGCCGCGGCGTAGCTGCTAGCAGCGCATCGACCTGCCACTGGCTGTGAACCGCGATCCAAAAGCCTTGGGCATCCACCAGCGTTAACTCATCCACGCTAAAGATGCCTTCGAGCAGCACAATCGGCTTGGAAATACCGGCTTTGCGAAGCGTCATCGCTTCTTCGATACACGCCACGGCAAACGCTGGCACCTGACTCTCCAGTGCTTTGGCACAGGCAACAGCGCCGTGACCATAGGCATCGGCTTTGATCACCGCCACAGAGTGACTTTGCGGCGCGCAGCGGCACGCCAATTGATAGTTATGACGCAAGGCGTCCAGGTCAATATGAGCCTCTAGCGGGCGCATGCATGGTCTCGCTTCTGTTTTGCTTACGTACCGCTTAGGTTTGCTTCGCTTTCACTTAAGTTTCAAAGAGAGCTTCCAGAGAGAGGCCCTGCTTTTCCAGTGAGCGGCGTAGTTTCTTGAGCGCTTCCACTTGAATTTGGCGAACACGCTCGCGGGTTAAGCCAATTTCTGCGCCCACCTCTTCCAAAGTGGCGGACTCATGCCCACGCAGACCAAAGCGGCGAACGACGACTTCACGCTGTTTTTCGCTCAGTTCATCCAGCCAAAGGTCAACGTGCTCTTTAACGTCACCATCCACCAAACACGCTTCTGGGCCTTGCACTTCATCGTCAGCCAATGTGTCAATCAGCGGCTTATCGCTCTCGCCCCCCATCGGGTAGTCAACTGATGATACCCGCTCATTCAGGCCGAGCATCTTCTTTACCACCTCGACCGGTTTATCAAGATGTTCAGCAATTTCCTCAGCAGTGGCTTCATGGTCAAACTTTTGCGTTAACTCACGCGCTGCACGCAGATAAATATTGAGCTCTTTCACCACGTGAATCGGCAGACGAATAGTACGCGTTTGGTTCATTAGCGCACGCTCAATGGTCTGACGAATCCACCATGTGGCATAGGTTGAAAAGCGGAAGCCCCGTTCAGGGTCAAATTTCTCAACCGCACGAATCAAGCCAAGGTTGCCCTCTTCAATCAAATCCAGCAGCGTTAAACCGCGGTTTAAGTAGCGGCGAGCAATCTTCACCACTAGCCGGAGGTTGGATTCAATCATCCGCGAGCGACCCATCGGGTCCCCTTTGCGTGCTAAGCGGCCGTAATAGACTTCTTCTTCCGGCGTTAAAAGTGGCGAAAAACCGATTTCGTTGAGGTAGATTTGCGTAGCATCCAAGCTTTGGTTCGATTGACGATCCTCACGCCCTAGTGCTTTTTCAAAGGCATCCTCTTCTACCGTGACGTCATCATCGGTGTCTTCAAGTGCCTCTTCGACAGCATCCAGGTCAACCTCCTGTAGATCCTTCTCCAACATACTCATGGTCTTACCCCTCGTTATGTCGCCTACCCGCCATTTGTAAAGTCAAAGGCATGCATTCTAAAACGCATACCATATTATTATGTGACAATTGTTATATGACGCTCGAATCCAACCATTCGGGCAACTTCCAAGTAAAACGGCGCCACTTTAAGCAGCACTTACCCCCTTGCACCTGTAAATCAGGTTAGCGGGAAGGTAAAAAGTCTAAGGGGTTTTGAGGCTGCCCATCACGACGCACTTCAAAGTGCAGCCTGACATTCTCAGCATCACTATCACCCATCGTGGCAATTACCTCCCCGGCTTCAACAACATCGTTTTCCTTAACGCGCAAGCTATCGTTGTGCGCATAAGCACTTAGGTATTGGTCGTTATGTTTGAGAAGAATGAGGTTGCCATAGCCTCTTACACCACTGCCCGCATAGACCACAATGCCAGGCCCCGCTGCTCTAACAGGTTGCCCCTTTTGGCCGGTGATATCAATCCCGGCAGTAATGCTCTGACCCTGCCCAAACTCCCCTTCTACGGACCCGTCAGTAGGCCATTGCCAATTTACCGTATCAACAGGCGTGTAGGTGCGTGATGAGCGGTCTACGCTAGCTGTTGTTGGAGCGGCTTCAGGTTCAGGCTGTGGCTGTGGCTGTGGCTGTGGCTGTGGCTCCGGCTCAGATTCTGGCTGAGGGGCGGGCTGCTGAGCAGGCTCAGGTGTTGGCTCTGGCTCGGAAACAGCCGCTACCACTTCGGGTTCAGGTTCTGACACAGCCGCTGGCGAACTGCTACTAATAGACGCTTCGGCCACCTGCTCTGCAGCATCTACAGCCTCGCGTTCAGCAGTGAGGCGCTGGTTACGCTGAATGGCGGATTCATCCGGCAATAGCCAATCCAGCTCTTGCTCTTCACTCGCCACTGAGGCGGTCTGTGGCCGAAGCCCCGTCGCTACGACACCGCGGCTACCTGAGGCAGACGCAGTAGCAGGCGGCTGGCTGCTGGCGGTCGAGGGAGCACCTTCGCGCAGTGCAATCGCTTGCCCTGGGCGAATTTGATAAGGCGCGTCAATATTATTCATTGCCGCTAATTGGCGATAATCCAGATTGTGTTCCCAAGCAATGCCATAAAGGGTATCGCCTGCTTTCACCGTATATTGGGGCGAACTCTCTACCGCCTGCCGCGCATCGCTCAAATCACGCACTTGGGGAGAACCGCCTTGTTGGTTAGCACAGCCAGCAATTGCCAATGCCAGCGCCGACATCATAAAAATTTTACGCATATGCAGTTGCATATAAAGCTACTCCTTTTCAGCGCTAGGTTGAGACTCAGTTGGCCGACGAACGGCATGCCGGTTGAGAAGCACGACAATCAGTGCTCCCAAGGCCATGAGCACGATCACTCCAGCCACTTGTGCTGAGGCGCCGGTTAATGCGGCGTAGTCAGCGGGCAACAAATAGCGGTGATCGAGAGGAATCATTTGCCCTTCGGGTCCAATTTGATAGCGTAGTAATTCTCGCCATGGCCACAGTACCGGTAGCGAACCGACGATAAAGCCTAATAGTAGTTGCATGGTAGCGGTGTGATGACGTCGCAATAGCCATGATAAAAATCGTGAAAAAAGCGCGAGACCCACGACACAGCCCATGCCGAAAAGCACAATAATCCCAATATCAAAACTGCGAATGGCACCCATAATGGTGCCGTAGAGTCCCATTGTGAGCAATAGAAAGCTACCTGATACGCCCGGCAATAGCATGGCGCTTATTGCTATACAGCCTGCAACCATGACGACCACCGCTTCATTGCCGATTAACAGCACCAGCGGCATCATGCCTGGTAACGCCTGAGCCAACAACAAGCCAACAATTAACGGCAGTAGATACCATAATTTCCATCTGCTACTAGCCTGACCAACCACTAACCCTGATGCCGCCACCAGGCCAAAAAAGAAGCCGTCCAACAACAGCGGGTGCGCCTCCATTAACCAAAGCGCCAAATGCGCTACGCTAAACAAGCTGATGGCAACACCCGCTAACAGCGGCACCAGAAAAGCAAGGTTCAAGTGCACACTAAGGGCTCGCCAGCCCCCCTGGCGCCAGACCCCAATCGCACTTGGGCCAAACTGTTTAATGGTGTTAATCAGCTCTTCATAAATACCACTAATAAAGGCAATTGTACCTCCCGATACGCCAGGTACCGCATCGGCAGCGCCCATCCCTGCGCCACGTAAAAATATTCCCAAGGGTCGCCGCTTCAATCCACTACTCCTTGCAGTAAAGGTACAAAACGTACAGGCTCAAGCCGACGTTTCTCAAAGGCACTTCCAATGCGTTTTACCTGAGTAAGCCATTGGCTACCATCAGGCTCTTCCAGAGGGGCAATAAGCACCCCGTCGTGACTTAACTGCTCTAACAAAGATGTGGGCAGTGTCTGGGCGCAGGCGGTTAGCAAAATAACATCAAAAGGGGCGGCTTCAGGCCAACCATAGCCGCCGTCAGCTATTGCTAGCGTGGCCGGCGCTGACAGCCGACGCAAACGCTCCACTGCACGTTCATGCAAGGCACCAATGCGTTCAATGGAGTAAAGTTCCTCTACCAGCCGCGACAGAATTAACGTTTGATAGCCTGAGCCTGTGCCCAGTTCCAACACCCTTCGAGGTGAGGCACGTAAGACAAGCTCTGTCATGCGCGCCACAATGAATGGCTGTGATATCGTTTGACCAAAACCAATCGGCAAAGCGGTATCTTCGTAGGCACGATGGGCCAACGCCTCATCAATAAATAGATGACGAGGCTCGCTGGCCATTACTTCCAGTACTCGCACATCGTTAACGCCTTGCTGTTGTAAGCGCTCAACCATACGGTCACGGGTGCGCTGAGAGGTCATTCCTCGACCGCGCAGCTCACCTGGGGATAGATCAGGCGAATACATCCAGCCAATCCTGTACATCGTTAAGCGCGGGGTGGCGCGTAAGATCTGTTTGTAGCGGCGTAATAGACACATAGCCTGCTTCAATGGCAGCAAAGTCGGTGTCTTCACCGTCATCAGCATTCGCCGCGACGGGCGCAATCCAGTAGCGCGTGCGCCCACGCGGATCCTGAACCGCTAACGGCTTCTCGGCCGGGCCACGATAGCCCAGACGTGTCACCTTAACGCCCTTGATCTCCTCCCAAGGCACGTCGGGCACATTAACATTCAACAGCGTACGCGGCGGTAGTGAAAGCTGATCAGCGGCACCAATCAAGGTGGCAGCGACCCTTGCCGCGGTGTCGAAATGGCGCTCGCCACACAACGACATAGCGATAGCGGTCATGCCTAAATTGCGCCCTTCCATGGCCGCTGCCACCGTTCCAGAATAGAGCACGTCATCACCAAGATTACTGCCGTGATTAATGCCTGAAATGACCAGGTCCGGTTTTTCGTCCCACACTCCATGCACGCCCAAATAGACACAATCAGCGGGAGTGCCATCAACGCTGTAAAAGCCGTTATCAAGTGATGTTAAAGAAAGTGGTCGCGACAAGGTAAGCGAATTACTGGCGCCGCTACGGTCCCGATCAGGAGCAACAACACGGATATTGGCATGAGCTAATAACGCATCATAAAGCGCCCGCAGTCCAGGTGCATGCACTCCATCATCATTTGAAAGCAGCAGTCGCCGCATAGCAGGTCTCCTTGATCATTCCTGCGCTGGTGGCTGAGTCAGCTCACAACTGTCAGTTCACTAACATCAGCTCGCCAAGTACGGCCGTGGCAAAGCTTCCGCGTGGTAGTGCAAATGAGAGTTGAACAGTATCAGTCTCCCACGCAAGCTGAGGCTCAAGCAGCCGCATTCGCAGTGCTCGGCGTGATTGTTTTACCCCACTACGCTCTAAACCACCACATAACACAGGGTGCTGTTTTAACAGTTGAGCTTCATAAACGGCCGCATCACCTTGACTAGGCTCACCAACTCCCCACATCACACCGGTAGGGTGAACATCCAGTTCGGCAGCACGCGCAGCCAACGTTGCATCAGCGGCATCGACATTAAATACACTTTGCGTGCCGTCCAGCATCAAGGTATCGCCCGACAGAGGCTGACACCAGGTGCCATCCGCCAAACGAGCACTCAATAGTTCATTAAACAAAAAACTGCGTGCCGTAGAGAGCATCATACCCTGGCGGTCGTCACGTTTACGCCAACCTCGGTTAAGTAACGCCTCTGCACGCTGAAGGTTTCGCCCCTCATGACCAAAACGTTGGGGACCAAAATAATTAGGCACACCGTGCTGGCAGAGCATCTCCCAGCGATGGATAAAGTTTTCGCTGTTAATCGCAGCACCGCTAATGCGTAAAACAAACCGATTAGTACGATGTACGCCACGCTTGAGTTTACGCGGGTGACGCACCTGTTCAACGACTATAACGCCTAGTTCATTCAGCGACTGCTCAAGCCCTGTCGGTGCATCTCTCCCAGGTAAATGTACGCTTAACCACTGGCGTGTCACGGCGATGCGATCTTTCATACCGGAATAGCCAATGTCACGAGGTGTCACGTCACAAACCCGGCTTAATATCTTTACCACATCCAAGGTAGTTTGGTTACGCTTTTCAACGCGTAACCATAAGTGCTCCCCATGTTTTTCGGGGGTAAAATCGAGCTGCTCGTCTACCCAGAAATCTTCCGGCTGGGCACGATATTGGCCTGGCTTAGGCGGGCCAAATTGAGCATCTAGGCTGCGTTGCCAATCAGTCAGATTAATCATTCAGCGCCTGCGCGATTAAGCAGCACAACGGCTTCAGCAGCAATGCCCTCTCCGCGCCCGGTAAAGCCCAGCCGCTCGGTGGTGGTCGCTTTAACGTTCACTTGTCCAAGCTCAACGTTTACGTCGGCAGCAATAATGGCCCGCATTTTTTCAATATGAGGTGCCATTTTTGGCGCTTGTGCCATGAGCGTGGCATCGAGATTAACTACTTCATAACCTTGTGCACGGACAAGACTCACCACGTGGCGCAGCAGCTCACGGCTATCAGCCCCTGCCCATGCCTGATCTGTATCGGGAAAGTGATGGCCAATATCACCCAGCGCACAGGCCCCCAAGAGCGCATCGCTAATGGCATGCAGCAGCACATCGCCATCGGAATGGGCGATAAAGCCATGTTCAAACGGCAGCTTTACCCCACCGATCATAAGGTGGTCGCCGGGGCCGAAGCGGTGTACATCGAATCCATGGCCAATACGCATTATAAGCTCCTAATTAACAAGACCGTTCAGGCGTATGAGCGGCTTGCGCCGCCATAATCGCGGCAGCCAACGCTAAGTCATCTGGGTGGGTAACTTTCACATTATCACGCCGGCCGCTTACCAATTGCGGGCATTCGCCCAATGCCTCAACCGCCGACGCTTCATCCGTCACCAGCGTGTCTTGCTGGCGAGCGATTTCCAAGGCGCGGCGTAATAGTGAGTAGCGAAAGCCCTGGGGCGTTAGCGCGTGCCATAGGCCATCACGTGGCTCCGTTCGCACACTTAGGCACTGTGCATCACCGCGTTTCATGGTATCCGCCACCGGCATCGCCAAAAGAGCGCCCGCCGGGTGAGTCGATGCGGCTTGATAAAGTGCCTGCAGGTCGCCCGGTGTAATACATGGGCGGGCAACATCATGCACCATTACTATGTCGTCCGTCTGAGCCACCATCGCATGCAGGGCATTTAATACGCTGTCCATACGCTCACGGCCACCCGGCACCCGCTGCCAATCAGTGAAAGGTACCCAGCTAGGAGAAAACCAGCGATCATCGTCATCTAAACAAAGCACTAAGCGAGCGCTAGGAAAGGCACTGTGCAAGCGCGCCAGCGTATGCGCCAGTATGGGCTGGTTATCAAATAGGGTTAAATACTGTTTAGGCTTGTCTGCACCCATGCGGCGACCCTGGCCAGCCGCAGGCACAATCAGCCACGGTTGACTCACTGCCGAGGCTCCTGGGTTATCAAGCCCGCATTAATACCCATCAGTTCCGTTTCGATTGCTACGCCTGGCACCCAGAAGAACTGCTCGTCGGTACGCACCATCCCCATATCACTACGTGCGCGCTCCTCAATGGCATCTAAACCGGTTTTTAAATCCATTACTTCTGCCGCTAGCCGAGCATTACGCTCCCGCATGGGCACATTGGCTGCCTCTTGAACGGCCACGCGCTGCTCTACATTTTGCAAATCTCTCCAGCCGCCGTTGCCTAACCACAACTCATACTGAAGCAGGGCCAACACTGCGAGCAACGTTATCACTAGCCATTTGCGCATTGCTGCTCTCCTGGTCACTATCGGCTGAAATTAATTTGCATCGTCACGCTTATGGGCGCGCATTATGCCATCTAGGAGCAACACCAGCGAGCTAGGTTTATTAACTCTGTTTATTAACTCTGTTTATTAACCCGGTTTATTTAAATGGCAGCGCGTCAAACGCCGCTTCACGATAGGCGCTGACATGGTCGCTCTCTTCCTGGCAAAACTGGGCGACACCGGCAGCAAGCCCTGGGTGGCGAATATAGTGCAACGAGCGCACTCGCTGGGGAGCAAAACCGCGCACTAATTTGTGTTCCCCCTGCGTGCCTGGGTCAAACAGGATCAAACCATTTTCCAGGCAGTAATCAATCCCCTGGTAGTAACACGCCTCAAAGTGCAAGCAGTCAGCGACTATCTCACTCCCCCAGTAGCGCCCATAGAGCGTATCGGTGCCCCGAAAATAGAGCGCGGCCGCCACCGGGCGCTTATCCAGAAACGCTTGTACCAGCACCAGCGCTTCCGGTATGTTCAGGCGAAGCCGCTCAAAAAAATCATGGTTCAAGTACGGCGGGCGGCCACGTTCGTGGTACGTAATCGTATAACAACGATAAAAGTGTGCCATATCCGCTGCAGTGATGGCCTCACCCTCCAGACGCGATACTGTTAAACCTTGGTCGTCGACCAGGCGCCGTTCGCGCTTGATCATTTTGCGCCGCTTCGAGGTAAGGCTTGCTAAAAAGCCATCGAAATCGCCGAAACCACGGTCGCGCCACTGAAACTGCACGCCCTCGCGAGTGATCAGCTCGGGGCACTGCGCTTGCCAGGCGGTTATATCCTCTTCATTTGCAAACAGAAGATGCCAGCTAGAAAGCGCCTGGCTAACACACTGTTCACGCCACGCCTCGGCCAACAACGTTCGCACTGCATCTGCATCGGCGTGCTTTGCGATTAGCGTGCGCACCCCGGGAACCGGCGTGAACGGCACGGCACTGAGTGCTTTAGGATAGTAGCGGCCGCCAGCACGCTCTAAGGCTTCTGCCCAGCCCCAATCAAATACATACTCCCCGTAGGAGTGTTGCTTACGGTACATCGTCATTGCTGCGACCAATTGCTCCCCTTGCCATACACTTAAATGACATGGCTCCCAGCCAGTGGCTGCGCTGACCGAACCACTGGCCTCTAGGGCGTGTAAAAAGGCATGACGCAAAAAAGGCTGATCGTTATCTACCAGCGCATCCCACTGGTTTGCCGTTACGGCACCAATGGCAGGTAGAATGGATAACGACAAGGGGCTTAACGGCATAGCACCTCCAACATAGCACCTCCAAGGGAGTGCAGAGCTAATAGTGGGCATAAGCGTGACAGCAAGCGCAGGATTAACGCGATGTAAAATTGTCTGCGTCACTTTACACTAACTAGTCACACTAACTAGTCACACCAACAACTCATACAAACCATTTACTTGAATGTTTTGCATAAATAGTTTGTATAAACAGCTTGTATAAATTGCCATATTGCTAAACGCCGGTAGCGGCACACAAGGAGAGGTCATGACGCGCGACATAATGGGAGACTTCCAAACGCAGCGCCAAGCTGCCAGCCAGATGCCCTACCCATCGCTGAAGGTTCGCCGCGACCGTTTGGCCCGTTTAGCGCGCATGACCCAACATCATCAGCTCGAGATTATACGCGCCATTCAGACGGACTTTGGTCAGCGCAGTGACGTTGAAATACGCATGGCTGAAATCAGTGCGGTAATTCACGCTATCCGCCATGCAAAACGTCATTTATGGCACTGGATGCGCCCCGTGTCCGCCACTATGCCATTGCGGCTCATGCCTGCCCGTGCCCGAGTCACACCTCAGCCACTGGGCGTAGTAGGCGTGATGTCGCCCTGGAATTACCCATGGAGCTTGGCGCTAATGCCCACGGTGGATGCCTTTGCCGCGGGTAATGTCGTTATGCTAAAGCCTAGCGAGCACTCCCCAGCTACCAGCGCACTGCTAAAACGACTGGTGCCACAATACTTTACCCCGGAAGAGCTCCACGTGGTGGAAGGCGGTGTAGAGGTAGCGCAGCACTTTAGCCACTTGCCGTTTGATCACTTAGTGTTTACCGGCTCTACGGCGGTAGGCCGTCAGGTCGCGCAGGCGGCTGCAGCCAATTTAACGCCTACTACGTTGGAGCTTGGCGGCAAGTCCCCCGCTATCGTCGCGGGCGATGCGAACCTGGACGAAGCTGCTGCAGCGATTATTTTCGGTAAAGCCATGAACGGCGGACAAACCTGCATCGCCCCGGATTATGTGCTGGTCGAAAGCCGCCGTATTAGCGACTTGGTTAAAGCGTTAAGCCATGCCATTCAACAGCAGCGCCCCGACGACCAAGCGGCAACCCAGCCGATTAATGCCATACACCAACAGCGACTGGAGGCCATGCTGGCTGAAGCTGCTGACCATGGCTGCAGGGTCATCGACCAAGGCAGCCATGCCCCTGCGTTAATTATCGACCCCCATCAAGACCTGCAGGTAATGCGTGAAGAAATTTTTGGCCGCTGCCTGCCAGTGATTGGCGTAAGCGATATGCAGGCTGCCATAGACTATGTCAATGCACGCCCGCACCCGTTAGCACTTTATGCGTTTACTTATGAAAAAGGCTTACAGCAACAGCTACTTCATGAAACGCACTCAGGTGCACTGGTATTTAATGCCACGTTACTCCACCACGCAGTACCTTCGCTACCCTTTGGCGGCGTCGGTGAAAGTGGTATGGGCGCCTATCACGGCCGCCATGGTTTTGAGCGATTCAGTCATATGCGCAGTGTGTTTACTCAACCTAAACGAAACCTAAGCCGTATGCTTTATCCGCCTTACCGACGCTGGCTAATGAAACTTTTAGGCGTCGGTTAAAGCTTATGTCTTAGTGACCGATAGTTAATTAGCTATCGTTATAACGACCTTATGGTATGTTTTATAAATTCACTGCTTTGGAAAGGCCATGCAAGCCCCAGATACTCCTCATAATGAAGCAGAACGCCTGGCGGCCTTGCATGCTTTACAGGTTTTAGATTCGCCCGTTGAAATGGGGCTTGAAATTATGCGTCACTCAATGCCCGATTTATTGCTGATGGATATTCATTTACCCGGCATGAACGGTTATCAAGCGCTAGCGGTGATGCAACAAGATCCCAGACTCAAACATATCAATGTTGTTGCACTGTCTGCCAACGCCATGGAGCGCGACCTGCGTTATGGCTTAGCTGCCGGATTTGCCGATTACCTCACCAAACCTATTGATATTGACACACTCAGTAAAACGCTCAACCAGTACTTACGTCCTGCGTTAAGGAAGGCGCCGTGAGCCTTACCGAAAAACACCTATTAGTGGTCGACGACAACACGATCAACATTGCATTAATTCTCGATTTGCTTGATGAGTATGGCTTCGAAAATGTTCATGGCATTAATGACCCCCGAGAAGTAATTGCCCACTGCCAACAGCATTTACCAGACTTGCTGCTTTTAGATATCCGCATGCCACATTTAGATGGCTATGCGGTTATTAATGGATTACGCAAGCACTTCGCCGAGCAGATGCCGCCGATCATTGTACTGACAGCTCAAATTGATGATGACACTCGCCAGCGCGCTCTCGCCATGGGAGTACGTGACTTCATCACCAAGCCTTTCAAGCAAGATGAAGTCCTGCAGCGGATACGCAACACGCTTAACGTTGAGCACCGCTACCAAATGCGCGACAAACAAGCTGATTACCTAGAGTTGATGATTGCTAAGCGCACTCAAGAGCTGGATTGGCAGTCACGCACCGACCCGATTACGCAGTTGCCCAATCGGCGTGGATTAGATCAAGCCCTTCAAGCGGCCTCGCTGCAAGCCTCCGGAACCGGGCTTCTGTTTATCGCCCTTGATCGCCTGGATGATATTGTGCGGCTGCACGGTTACCGGATAGCCGACCAGTTGCTGTATTTTATAAGTCAGCAGCTTCGCCAAACGCTCGACGCTGATTGCCTGATTGGCTTATGGGGCGGTAGCGAACTGCTGGTCATCACACCGACTGCTAATCAAGGCAAGCTACTTCAATTAGCTGATCGGATACTTGAGTGTTTCGAGCAAGATCAGGCGCTAGGAGACCTCCTACTACCCGTTAGCGCTCGCATTGGGATTAGCGGAGAACAAGGCTACTTTGACACTGAAAGACTGGTACACATGGCTGCATTAGCGCTACCACCCCAAGAGTCGCTATTCGTTCAATGCTACACCCCAGCGCTGGAAGAGAAGCAGCGCCATCAGTTGCATCTACAACAGGCCATTCGTGGCGCTACCCAGCGTGGTGAGATGTCACTTGCCTTTCAGCCTAAAATCTCGCTGGCTGATCACAAAATTCTTGGCGCAGAAGCTCTGCTACGCTGGCAGCACCCTGAGCTCGGTCTTATTTCACCTAGCGAGTTTATTCCGCTAGCAGAAGCCAGTGGTGATATTCTCTTAATAGGTGACTGGGTGCTTGATGAAGCTATGCGCCATATCATTAAATGGCGTGCGCTGGGTCTACTTAATGACGACTTCCACGTTGCTGTCAACGTAGCCGCACGACAGTTAACACGCAAAGACTTTGCCCAACAACTGCTGGCGCGCTTAGCAGAGCAGCAAATTCCCGAACGTTTTTTAGCCCTTGAAGTGACCGAATCGGGGCTAATGAGCGATATGAATCACGCACGGCAGCAGCTTGCCCAATTAGCCGATATGAATATAGCCGTTGCCATTGACGACTTTGGCACTGGTCAATCGTCGCTGGCCTATATTAAAACGCTGCCCTTCTCGACGTTAAAGATTGATCGTGCCTTTGTTAGGGATCTTGAAACCAATGAAATTGACCGCCAACTAGCGCACACCATCACACAATTAGCCCACAGCGTAGGCTGCGATGTGGTGGCCGAGGGCATTGAAACCTCAGCACAAGCAGCGTACTTGGGTTCCATCGGCTGTGAAGCTGCGCAAGGTTATTTTTATGCCCGACCACTACCGGCGGAAGCATTTGTGACATGGTGCACTGAATGGAAGCCACTTAGTTCCACACCTCACCCGGAGATCATCAATGGCTCATGACTTACTTGACCGCTTACGCGAACGTCTAGAAGAACTCAACCGCTCGGAGCGTAAAGTCGCCAATGTAATTCTTGAGGACCCAACGTTAGCCACCAGCCTTAGTATTGCTAGCTTGGCCCAGGCAGCCAGCGTGAGCGAACCAACAGTCAACCGTTTTTGTCGCAATTTTGGCGCCAAAGGCTACCCAGATTTTAAAATCAAACTTGCCCAAAGCTTAGCAGGCGGCACCCCTTATGTGACGCGGGCAGTGGAACCCGGCGACTCTGCTACTCAGTACACCCACAAAATTTTTGGCGCTACCATTGCGGCCCTGGATGAAGCCCAGCGTGAAATTGATATCACCGCCGTTGAGCGCATGGTTGACTATCTCACTCAGGCTAAGCAGATTCACATTTTTGGTTTAGGCGCTTCCGGGGCTGTTGCCCAAGATGCCCAACATAAGTTCTTCCGCTTTAACCTACCGGTGATGGCCTACATTGATGTACTGATGCAGCGCATGGTGGCGGCAGCGTGTCATACAGGGGATGTGGTGGTGATTATCTCCTACACCGGACGCACCCGGGAGTTGGTGGATATTGCCCGCCTTGCCCGAGACGCTGGCGCGGTGGTACTTGGTATTACCGCGCCTAACTCCCCTCTAGCTAATGAGTGTACCGCTACACTAAATGTTGCCACGCCCGAAGACACCGACCACTACATGCCGATGACCTCACGCGTCATTCAGTTAACGCTGATTGATGCGCTGGCCACAGGCGTTACCTTAAGGCGCGGTGAAGATTTTCTACCGCACCTTAAGAAGATCAAAGACAGCCTACGCGACACCCGCTTTCCGCTGGAAAAGCCTGTTAAATAGTTAAGGGTAAGTCGAGAGGGGTGAATAGAAAGCTGTTAGCTCACAGCGGCGGTGACGGTAATTTCCACTTTGAGTTCATCTGAGGGGAGCGGTGCGCATACGCAGGTGCGCGCCGGTGCGTATCCTTCGGGTACCCAGGTATCCCACACTGCATTCATGGCGGTAACGTCACCACCCTCTTTTAAATAAACCGTCGCGCTCAGCAACTGTTCACGGCTTGAGCCAATCTCTTTTAACAGCGCATCCACTCGCGCCAGCATGCTTTCTGTTTGTACTGTGATATCGCCATTGCGAGCCTCAGGGCCAGCTACCTGGCCACACAAATATGCCACCCCTTGATGAATCACAGCGCGGCTCATGCGGGCTTTTGTATCGTGTCGTTGAATAGTCATGGTGCAAAATCCCAAAATGTATAAAAAAATCAGTCTAAACCGCTTGGTAACTCCTTGGCTAGCGAGTGTCTTTTTAACTAGCTTTTCTAAGCTTAGCGGCCTTGTGCATCAACCTTTATCCGTGGGCACTGGCCGATGCTCAAACACACGCCGCAACACGAAGCTGGTATGCGCACCGGTGACACCTTCAATACGGTTAATTACGTGCAGCAGCAGATGTTGGTAGTCGTCCATATCCCGCACCAAAATCTTGAGCTGAAAATCAGCCGCCTGTCCGGTAATGATCAAGCACTCGACCACATTGGGTATCTCGCGTATATGACGCTCAAAATTATCAAACCGCTCAGGCGTATGCTGATCCATGGAGATATGCAGTAACGCCATTAACTGATAACCCAGCTGCCGAGCATCCACCTCGGCACGATAGTGTAATATCAAACCGTGCTCTTCCAAGGCGCGCACGCGGCGTAAACAGGGCGAAGGAGACAGCCCGATACGATCCGCCAATTCTTGATTACTAATGCGCCCTTCTAACTGCACTATATCTAAGATATGGCGATCAAAACGATCCAACATGAGGGGCGCTACGGCCATAAAAAGCAGCTCCTGCCAAAAATATTTACTTAAAAGATAGTCTCTGCCAATTATCCCTCCATTATCCCTATCTTCGCAAGAACCTAGCGCGCCAATCCTTTTACACTAAGTCAACTGCCAAAAACAGTGAACAAGCTACTACGGTCGCCACAAGCAACCGATCCAATCACCCTGCCATGTCTACACTGCTATGTTTAGGAAATCCATCATGCCTGCTTTCGATCATCGCAAATATCGCCCGGCGCCCCGTGTGCCTGCCTTCAATCGCCAATGGCCGGATCGTGATCTGGAACACGCCCCCATCTGGGTGAGCGAAGACCTACGCGACGGAAACCAGGCGCTACTTGAACCGATGACCGTTGAGCAGAAGCAGCGTTTCTGGCAGCAGATTGTTAAAGTAGGTATCAAAGAAGTGATGGTGGGTTTCCCCTCCGCCAGCCAGCCCGACTACGACTTCGTGCGCTGGCTGATTGAGGAAGATCAAATTCCAGACGACGTGACCATTGCGGTCTTAGTGCAGTGTCGTGAACACTTAATTGAGAAAACGTTTGCCTCGTTGGTGGGCGCCAAGCGGGCCATTGTGCATCTGTATAACTCTACCTCAACCATCCAGCGCGAGCGGGTGTTTGAGATGGATCGCGCCGGTATCGTGGATATTGCGGTACAAGGCGCTACCTGGGTCAAAACCTACGCCGACCAATACCCTGATATAGAGTGGTGTTTCGAGTACACCCCGGAAAGCTTCTCCAGCACCGAGATCGATTTTTCCCTGGAGATCTGCGAAGCAGTGATGGATGTATGGCAACCAACGCCCACCAATAAATGTATTCTTAACCTTCCCACTACCGTGGAAGTCGCTGGGCCACATCATCACGCCGACCAAATTGAGTACTTCTGCCAGCATATTAGTCGCCGCGACAGCGTGATTATCTCGGTGCATACCCATAACGATCGCGGTGGCGCAGTAGCCTCTGCCGAACTCGCCTTGCTAGCCGGTGCTGAGCGAGTAGAAGGCACCCTGCTGGGCAATGGCGAGCGCACTGGCAATATGGATATCGTCACCCTGGCGATGAACCTCTATAGCCAAGGCATTGATCCCCAACTGGATCTTTCAAATCCAGACGAAATTATTCAGGTGGTCAACGAGTGTACCGGTATCGCCATGCATCCACGCCACCCCTGGGTGGGCGAAATGGTCTACACCGCGTTTTCCGGTAGCCACCAGGATGCCATTCGCAAATCCCTCAAGCATCAAAAACCCGACGAGCCGTGGCAAGTGGCTTATTTGCCTATCGACCCTCACGATATCGGGCGCGATTACCAAGCAGTGATTCGCGTCAATAGCCAGTCCGGCAAGGGCGGCATGGCGTTTCTGCTTGAACGCGATTACGGCATTAACCTACCGCGTTGGATGATGCTCGCCTTGGCGCCCTACGTGCAGCAAGAGAGCGAGCGGCGCGCCAGCGAACTCTCCAGCGAAATGATTCGTCAGGTGATGTTCGACAACTTCACTCAAGAAGCACCGCTCTCGTTAGTCGATTACCGGCTCTCAAAAGGTCAGCAGGAAGGCATTGAGATCACGTTAGCTCAAGGCGACGAACTACTACGACTCACAGGCAAAGGCAATGGCGCCATGTCCGCTTTTACTGATGCCTGGCAGCGTTACTCGGGCAGCAGCGTAGGCATTATCGACTACAGCGAACACTCGCTAGGCGCCAGCAGCGAGGCCAATGCGATAGCCTTTGTGCAGCTCAATATCGATGGTCAACGCCTTTGCGCGGTTGCTGAGGACAGCGACACGGTAAGCGCTTCTCTAAAAGCGCTATTGTCGGGGATTAATATTGCCAAGCCTACGGCGAGAAGCACTGCAGACGTACAGGCAGCCACAGCCACGATTTAGCCTTCATCACGGCACCCTCTAGCGCCCCTAGTGGGCGCTATTACTCATGTTACACTTTGCCGACTATCCATTTTTTGATACTGGCTGAGAGAAAAACATGGGGCATAGCATCACCAGCGTACTGTTAGTGGCCATCGGCGGTGCGTTAGGCGGAATGGGGCGGTTTGCCATTTCAAATTTGCTCGCACACTCTTTAGGCAAAGCCTTTCCCTGGGGAACACTTGCAGTCAATGCCAGCGGTGCGTTTCTGGCTGGGTGGCTTTTAGCTACCTTAGCCATTCCTACGCTGCCAATGTCGCCTTTATGGCTGTTTACAGTGGTCGGACTGCTCGGGGGCTACACCACCGTTTCCTCTTTTAGTTTACAAACCATTGAGCTATGGCAGAGCGGCCAGCAACTGCGCGCAGCCCTCAATGTGGGCACCACGCTTGCGCTTGGTTTAGTAATGGTGACGCTGGGCTGGCTACTAGCAGGTGGTACCCTATGAGCGCCTGGAAAACGTACCTTGCAGTAGGCATCGGCAGCGGCATAGGCAGCGCACTGCGCTATGGCGTATCGTTGGCGTCCTTCGCTACGCTGGGCGGCTACTTCCCCTGGGGAACGTTAATCGTCAATATCCTGGGGTCGTGCTTAATTGGCTGGTTGGCCGCCGTTATTTCGCGCTCGCCCCGTCGCCAGCTGGCGCGCTTCCAACCCCTGCTGGTCGCTGGTTTTTGCGGCGGTTTTACCACCTTTTCACTGTTTAGCTTAGAGACGCTGCATCTTGTGCAACTGGGGCAAGCGTGGATAGCACTCGTGTATATTCTTGTCAGTTTGCCGCTTTGGTTAGGTGCTGCCGTCCTTGGTGAGCGATTGGCGCTGTCTCGCTACTAACACTAACCAAACAGGCCACAGAATGAACCAGCATGCGTGATCAGTTGGAAAAGCATCA
This sequence comes from Halomonas sp. NPDC076908, assembly GCF_050269715.1. Classification (NCBI taxonomy): domain Bacteria; kingdom Pseudomonadati; phylum Pseudomonadota; class Gammaproteobacteria; order Oceanospirillales; family Halomonadaceae; genus Halomonas; species Halomonas sp. NPDC076908. The sequence goes on from NZ_JBNNIW010000005.1 coordinate 58,838, forward strand.
GTCTTGGCTATACCTGTCGTTTATTGCCATGGGCTTAACGCTAGGTATCAAAACGCCTGGCTTATCGGTGATTTTTGAACAGTGGCTGTGGCCTTTATTGGGCCTACTGCTTTACACCACCTTTACCCAAATACCTCTACTGGATCTTGCCCGTAGCGTTAAAGACACGCGCTTTATGGCCGCGCTCATGGTGGGTAATTTTATTGCCATTCCCGCTTTTTGGCGCTTATCGTTTTATGGCTGCCGCTATCTCCTGCTGTGCTGGCGGGAGTTTTACTGGTGCTATTAGTGCCCTGCACCGACTGGTTTATTACCTTTACCCACTTAGGCAAAGGAGATACTGCCCGTGCCGTTGCCGCTACCCCACTACTGCTGCTGGTACAAATGATTGCGCTACCTGGTTACCTGTGGCTATTTTTGGGCAAAGAGTGGTTCCAAATTGCGCTCTCTACGGCGCTAGTAAGTGCTTTTATTGGCCTTATTCTTATACCTTTAATACTCGCGTGGCTCACTGAATACTATGCCCGACGCTATAAAGCAGTTGAACGCGGCGTTCAATGCCTTGGGCTTATGCCGGTGCCGTTACTGGCTTTAGTCGTCTTTATGATTGCCGCATCGCAGGTAAACAGCATTGTTGGGCTTAGTCACGTGCTGGCTCAAGTGGTATTTATCTTTATTAGCTTTTTGATCTTTGCGGCAATGCTGGGTAAAGGGTTAGGCAAGTTGTTTAAACTGCCCACCGCTAGCGCCAGAACCCTGGCGTTTAGCTTTGGCACCCGTAATTCATTTGTGATGCTGCCCATTGCGCTTACATTACCCAGTGCATGGCAAGCAGCGGTGGTGGTGATTGTTTTTCAATCACTGGTAGAGCTATTTGGTATGGTGGCTTACTTGCGCTGGGTGCCTAGCAAGCTATTGCCTGAAAAAAACTAACTGATTCGGAAATACCCGCCTAGCACACCCTGCTTACTCATCACCAATTGCCAAAGATGGATCTCCCTAGCCCGAAAAGCGCCCGCGCATATAAGCAAGTAATAACGCCACATGCGATAGAAGCGCTCACCATACTGTGTTTTAAAGGTCGGCCAGTGGGTTTCAAAATTCTGGTGCCATGCCATTAAGGTGCGATCATAATCAGCGCCAAAATTATGTACATCCTCAATAACAAACAACGTCTCAGCGGCCTCTGCAATTTGCCCTAAGGTGGGCAATTCTCCATTGGGAAAAATGTACTTATCAATCCAGGGGTCCGTCACCGTATTGCTTAAGTTCTTGCCAATGGTATGCAGTAAAAATAGCCCCTCATCTTTTAAGCAGCGATTAACGACGCTCATATACTCGCGATAGTTTTTATGTCCCACATGCTCAAACATGCCAATGCTGGCAATGCGGTCAAACTGCTCACATTCATTTCGGTAATCCTGCAAACGAAACTCTACAGGCAAACCTTTTTTAAGCAGCCGCTGACCGAACTCGGCCTGCTCTTTAGAGATAGTAAGGCCCACGCACTCAACGCCATAATGCTCAGCAGCATAAGCCATAAAGCTCCCCCAACCGCAGCCAATATCAAGCACGCGCATCCCTGGCTTCAGCTGTAACTTGCGACAGATAAGATCGAGTTTCGCTTCCTGGGCCTCATCCAGCGTACGGGCATTTTTCCAGTAGCCGCAGGTGTAAGTCATTCGCTGGTCGAGCATGGCTGCGTAGAAGTCATTGCCAAGATCGTAGTGCTTTTCGCCCACTTCCCACGCTCGCTTTGCCGTTTGACGATTCAGCAGGCGCGAACGCAAAGAGTGATATATCAATTGGGTAGGCTTAATACGCTGCGCAATCTGGGCACGCATTAAACGAAAAAACAGCTCGTCTAGCCGTTCGGCGTCCCATTCCCCCTTCATATAGCTTTCACCAAGTCCCAGATTGCCTCGCGCAAGGGCGCTATCAATAACACCAGGGGCTTTTAATTGCAGGTCCCACGGGCGCTCACCGTTCAGTTGAATATCGGCTTTGGCCAGTAATTCTGCGATAAAGCGATGGGAGGGAGAATCTTCATCAAAGCCAACAGGCGATTTTTCCAACGTAGGCATGTTCAAGGCAGGCTCCTCGCGCTATTCCAGTGAGTAAATAGGTAACAACCTGACTACCAGCATAGAACTGCATTGCAATATGAGCATTATTTGATGAAGTGTTTTTTCGCTTTATAGGCATAAAAAACCGCCCGACTCACTAGGAGAAAGGCAGTTATAGAAGATATTTATACTAACTCTAAAGCTTAATTAGTGGCCGCCAATGAGCTTTTTGACAGCCTCTGGATCATTGTGTAGCGCATAGCGATCAACGACGGTCGCGCTCGCTTCATTCAAGCCAATGAGTTCGACCTCGGTGCCTTCGCGGCGAAACTTAATCACTATCCGGTCGAGTGCCTGAACAGCGGTAACATCCCAAAAATGCGCTTTAGAGAGGTCAATAGTAACTTTATCGATACTCTCTTTGAGATCAAAAGCGGCCATGAAACGTTCTGATGAGGCAAAAAATACCTGACCTATCACCTGATATTCACGCTTCTTACCGGGTTCTACTTCTTTTGAGCCGATATAGAGAATATTGCCGACTTTGTTGGCAAAGAACATTGCCGCTAGCAGAACACCAACAAACACACCGATGGCTAAGTTATGCGTGCCGACGGTGACCGCTACGGTAGCCAGCATGACAATGTTGGTACTTAAAGGATGCTTCTTCAGGTCACGGATCGACTCCCAGCTAAAGGTACCGATTGACACCATAATCATCACCGCGACCAACGCAGCCATGGGGATTTGTGATACCCACTCGGAGAGAAACACCACCATGAGCAGCAGCACAACACCTGCAATTAACGTTGAAAGACGCGTACGACCACCGGATTTGATATTGATCACCGATTGACCAATCATGGCGCAGCCCGCCATACCACCCATTAAACCTGAACCAATATTGGCGATGCCCTGGCCCTTACATTCGCGGTTTTTATCGCTGGGCGTATCGGTTAAATCATCAACGATAGTGGCAGTCATCATCGACTCAAGCAGGCCAACGACTGTGAGCATCAACGCGTAAGGTAAAATAATCCATAGCGTTTCAAGGTTTAACGGTACGTCCGGCCACAGGAAGATTGGCAAGGTATCGGGCAGCTCGCCCATATCACCGACGCTGCGAATATCCATGCCACTCATCATATACACGGCGGTGAGCACCACGATGCACACAAGAGGTGAAGGAATGGATTTACCGATAACCGGCAAGTAAGGGAAGAGGTAAATAATCCCAAGCCCTGCCAGGGTCATGACATAAACGTGATACGTAACGTTCGTCAGCTCGGGCAGTTGCGCCATAAAAATCAAAATTGCCAGCGCATTCACAAACCCGGTAACCACCGAACGGGATACAAAGCGCATGAGTTCGGCGAGCTTTAAGTAACCTGCCACAATTTGCAGCACACCCGTTAGCAACGTTGCGGCCAGCAGGTACTCAAGACCATGTTCGCGTACCAGCGTCACCATCAGTAGCGCCATGGCACCGGTAGCGGCAGAAATCATGCCGGGGCGGCCGCCTGTAAATGCAATTATGACGGCAATACAAAAAGAGGCGTAGAGGCCAACTTTAGGGTCAACACCCGCAATAATTGAAAAAGCGATTGCTTCGGGAATGAGCGCCAACGCGACCACAATTCCCGAAAGCGTGTCGCCTTTAATATTGGAAAACCACTCTTGCTTACTGAAAAGAGCCATTGGGAGTCCACTGTTTAAGTTCAAGATAAGCCGAGCCGTAGCATTACGCGCCACCAAAAAAGCTACACGCGAGTGTTCACTAACAACGCAAAATACGGGATCGATTAGTCAACCCGCCATTGAGGCGGAAGAACGGCAATAGCGTGCCGCAACGCCGTGACCACGTAATGAACGTGTCGAGGCGTATCGCTGGGAAGGGGGAAACCTAGGGTGGAGTCATCAGCCCTGGGATTGGTCGTGCCTGTGCTGCATGTACGCGGATCATTACCGTTATGCCTTGCTGTCAAATAAAGCGGGGAATAAAGCTTAAGTTGTAATAAGCGGCGGGAGTCTACCAGCAATATTGCTTTATTGCATCCATGCAGGCTGTGTACGCCCTTAGCAGGATGCCCAGAGGCTGGATTTTGGCGTACCATTGCCCGCAAATGACAGCATACTTAGTCTATCTATCTCAGTAACAATTATCTTAGTACCGGTTATTTCAGTACCTGTTAACTCTCAGTCCTAGCAATTCCAGTCTCAACTATCACATTGAAGCGGCAGTGCTTGGTGCTTTATAGATTACTTATAAACACGCCTGCCGATTAGCGAGGAGCAACACATGAGCCAATCTATTGCAGTCATTAAGGGCGACGGCATCGGCCCCGAAATTATGCAGGCCACGCTACGAGTACTCGACGCGCTAGATTGCGGCTTGACCTACCAGCATATTGACGCTGGCTTAGGTGCACTTGAAAAGCATGGCACGCTGATTCCCCAGGAATCGCTGGATGCCATTGAGAAATATGGCATTGCGCTAAAGGGGCCGCTTACTACGCCGATTGGCAAAGGCTTCTCCTCGATTAACGTACAGCTGCGCCGCCACTTTGATTTGTATGCTAACGTGCGCCCGGCGATTAGTTTCCCCGGCACCCGTTCACGCTACGACGGTATCGACATGATCACCGTGCGCGAAAACACCGAAGGCGCGTATCTTTCTGACGGCCAGGAAATGATCGACGACGGTGATACCGGCATATCCATCATCAAAGTAACGCGCAAAGGCTCTGAGCGTATTGTGCGCTACGCTTTTGAGCTGGCTAAAAACAACGGCCGCAAAAAAGTCACTGCGGTACACAAAGCCAACATTATTAAAACCAGTTCTGGTCTGTTTTTGGACGTGGCACGGGAAGTTGCTAAAGAGTACCCGGAGATCGAATTTCAAGAGATGATTGTGGATAACGCCTGCATGCAGTTGGTGATGAATCCGCATCAGTTTGATGTGGTGGTCACCACCAACCTGTTTGGCGATATTCTTTCTGATTTGTGTGCAGGACTTGTTGGAGGCTTGGGCTTAGCCCCAGGGGCAAACATCGGCGAAAAAGCAGCGATTTTTGAAGCGGTACATGGCTCAGCGCCGGATATCGAAGGCAAAAACATCGCCAACCCCTGTGCTCTACTTCTCGCAGCCGCGCAAATGCTTGATCACCTGGGCATGAATGAAAAAGGCGACGCCATTCGCCTAGGTATTCGCACCGTGCTGGAAACCCGCCGCGATATGGTCACCCCTGACATGGGCGGCACCGGCACTACAGACTCCTTCGCCCAAGCACTGGTCGAATACGTTAGCGCTTAAGCGTCCACTTATAGAGCAGGACTAAGCGCCTGCTCTATGCTTATCTATTGCCTATTACCCATTAATAGTGACAGAGTAGCGTGGTTGCCTAACGATAAGAAAACACGTGCCTCTTACCGCCTTCCTCGCCACTCTTTACTTCCACGGTTACGCCCACGGTTAGTAACTTTTGCACGGTTGCTAAAGGCTCTTCCCGAGATAAACATCTGCCCAACAATCATCATTAATCATTACTTGCCAGCATAAATCTATTATTTCATTGAGCCTTTATTCGCCGTCATTCATATTGCAAAATATTAGCAAAAGTAACTCTTTGTGCCAGAGCGATACAATCCAGTATTTTTATAACCAACTGGTCTATTGTTAGCAATTTACTGACAACAAGATGAGTGAACGGAATTAGCAATGCGCTTACATTTTACTTCTGATGGCTACATCCTTGATGCCAATAATAACTTTGAACAGACCATGGGATATGGCGTAGATCAGATCCGTGGTGCTCATCACCGAATGTTTTGCCCTGACGCTTTCTATCAGCAAAGGCCTGACTTTTGGAAACAGCTGGCCCAAGGTGATTTTATGCAAGGCAAGTTTGAGCGCCTTGATGCCCAAGAACGTAACGTATGGCTAGAAGCTACCTATAACCCTATTTATGATAGCCACGGCAATGTAGTGAAAGTGGTCAAGTTTGCCACCGACATTACCCGTTCAATCGAAGAAGCTGAATCAGCCAACCGCGCCGTATTGGCCGCCCAGAGCACCTCTTCTCAAACGCAACAAATCGCCCAAAATGGTCTGAGTCACTTGCAGCGTGTTATGCGTGGCGCTGAACAAGCAGCTTCCACTTTAGCAGAGGCGCAGCAGCTAATTGCCGCGCTAAACCAGCAGGCGCAGAGCATTAATAGCATTACTGAATCGATTGCCCGTATCGCTAATCAAACCAACCTGCTATCACTCAATGCCGCTGTTGAAGCAGCACGCGCAGGCGAACAAGGGCGTGGGTTTACCGTGGTTGCCAACCAAGTGCGCCGTTTAGCCAAAGGTTCTAGCGAAGCGGTAGAAGAAATTAACCGGATGCTTAAAGATAATAGCGCCTTAGTAGAGCGCACCACCCAAGCGATGCGGCAAGTAGTGGAACAGGGGAAATCCAGTCAGGCCAGCGTTGGTGAAATTGAAACCATCGTCCATGAGATACTTACTGGCGCCCGCAGTGTTTCAAGCTCTATTGAGCAGTTAGCGCGGGAATCCTCTTGATAACCCCATGAAAAAGCCAGCGCGTGGGCGCTGGCTTTTCACTTTTTACACCACTCTATTGACGCAGTGGCATTAACGCAGAGGCGTCTTACGTAAATACGGCAAAACGGTCTCGTATTCGCCGTATTTCTGTTTAGCATCCTCATTGGAGACGCTGGGCGGGATGATAACATCTTGGCCAACGGTCCAATCAGCAGGTGTTGCAATACCGTGCTTCACTGTAGTTTGCAGCGCATCCAGAGCGCGCAAGATTTCTGCAAAGTTACGCCCTACGGTCATCGGGTAAGTCATTGAAAGCTTCAATTGCTTATCTGGCCCGATAATAAACACCGAGCGAACCGTTGCGCTGTCGGCTGGCGTGCGGCCGTCGGGCAAATAGGCATCTTCAGGCAGCATGTCAAACAGCTTGGAGACATTCAGGCTGTCGTCGGCGATAATCGGGAAATCCACTTCACTGCCACTGAACGTCTTAATATCCGTTGCCCAGCGCTGGTGATCTTCCACACCGTCGACCGAGACACCAATTACTTTAGTGCCGCGTTTTTTCCATTCATCACTCAACTGCGCTACCGCGCCAAACTCGGTGGTGCATACCGGCGTAAAATCCTTTGGATGGGAAAACAGAATTGCCCAACTATCCCCAATCCACTCATGAAAGCGAATCGGTCCTTGGCTGGTGTCCGCTTCAAAATCAGGCACAACTGCATTAATACGTAGAGACATACTTCCTCCTCAATCGGGCATCAGATGCCCTAATACCTTATTTGACTTACAACACCCCCACTATAGATCATTTGGCGCTAAGACAGCGAATAACTTCGTATGGTTACCATGATGTTTATTAGCACACGCATTACGCTGTGCAATGAGCGTATTCAAGATAGCAAAACAGCGCCCTAAGGCGCCGTTTTCAAGCATAACCAAGTCACTAAGATCTTGCTTCGCCTGCTATTTTATTGTCTTCAGGCTTTATCCGCTTTAACCAACGCTGTTTAGCATAATGGCGCAAGTTATCGACGTGATCTGTCTCGTCGACAATATCCTGGCCCAAAATCGTTTCGATAATGTCTTCCAGGGTAATTAATCCTACAAAAGTGCCGTGCTCATCGTAAACCACACGCATGTGCAGGCGATCCTTTAACATGGAGGTAAAAATTTGCTCCACGTTTTGCGCCACATCGACACTGCCAATGGGATGCATTAGTTCACGCATCGTTTTGCTATCGTCGGCATGATACATATCCGACTTATGCACATAGCCAAACGCCTGCTCACCGTTATCCATAACGGGGAAACGCGTAAACGGGGCTTTGCCATACTTTTTATCAAACTCGGCAACGGTCATATTCGGCAACACCGTGACGCAAACGGTACGCGGTGTCATCGCCTTGTGGACGAGGATATTATGCAAGTTAAGCATGTTAATAATGGTGCGGGACTCATCAGCATCCAGCACCTTTTGTTCCAAACCAACGCGTGCTAAGACGGCAATTTCACCACGTAAATCGACATCATGCGATGACTTGCCTAACCGGCGCGTTATTTGCTCAGACATCCATATAAACGGCAGAAGTATGATGATCATTATCTGAAGCATACGGGGCAATACAGGCGAAATACCGCGCCAATAAGTGGCGCCAATGGTCTTCGGAATAATTTCCGACAGTACCAAAATGAGCACCGTCATTACCGCCGATACCACTGCAATCGAAGCTTCGCCAAACACGACCGCCGCCTGTGCACCTACACCTGTGGCGCCGACAGTATGAGCAATTGTGTTAAGCGTCAGAATTGCCGCCAAAGGACGATCAATATTGGTTTTGAGCTTAGTCAGCGCTGCATGGAGTTTGGGCTGCTTGTCTCGCAGTTGGGCAATGTAGCTGGGGGTTATGGAAAGGAGAGCTGCTTCAAGGATCGAGCAGATGAATGACACCGCAATTGCCACAGTGGCAATAACAATCAGAAGGATCATGGGGACTCATGGTAGTGGATCGTAGAAACTATATAGGTCCTTTCACAGGCGCAGTCAATTAAAACTGGAGAACGTTTTTTACCCCTCCCTTTAAACGCGCATTGTCGTCGGGCAAATCACCACCCAACGCCCTCTCACCTCAGCTCGACTAATGAAATGATAACGCGGTTTTAATAGCTAAATAATAGCCACCCAATCGTCATGGAGCGCTTTTCTCACTCTTTTATTATATGTTATAACATCTCATAAAATATTTGCTGTTTTCTACAATTCAACAGATGAGTTCCGAGATGCCATCAATCGCCACGACCTCAATGACGCTCCAGAATCACACTGCTAAAGGTGACGACATCAGCGTGCTGCCACGTATCTTTGAGGATGAGATCAATATCACCATCATGTGCCGCCGCCTACCCGCGGATGTGGCCTTGAGCGTGGCGGCACAGTGCCAAATAGACCGCGCATGGCAATTTGCATGGCTGGGTAAGCCAGATCACTCACTCAGAACCGACTTACGAAAACGCCTACCGCAGCCCGATGCCGCTGAAGCGCTAATTGACGACATTACCAGCGTGGCCGAAGCCGCTGCCTATCTATTTAATACTGAAACGGTAGGCATCCGGCTACGCCTGCTCAATGCTGCTATGTGCCCGCGTTTTCATTGCGATAATCTGCCCGTTCGGTTGGTGACCACCTATATGGGGCCGGGCAGTGAGTGGCTGCCAGAATATGCCATCAATCGTGCAGGACTTGGCGCGCCCCACCCTGAACGCCCTGAGATTATTAAAGATGCTTCTGCCATTCAGCGTATGGCGCCTGGTGAAATTGCGCTTCTCAAAGGCAGTGGCTGGGTAGGCAATGAAGAGCAAGGCCTGGTGCATCGCAGCCCGTCGCTAAAAGAAGGTGAAAAGAGATTATTGCTGACGATTGATCCTGTGTAATTAGCGCATTTCTATCGGACTCACATCCCGACAGGCGAATTAAGCATGCTACTATCTAACCCTGCTTAATGTAGTTAGATGCCCCTGCCTGAAAGGAAAAATGTTGATGTTTGAAGCGCCTACACCGATAGCAACCGCTGATGCTGTTACTGCTTTTATTGAGCGCTGGCAACACACTACCGGCACCGAAAAAGCCAACTATCAGCTTTTCCTTTCAGAACTGTGCGCGCTGCTTGAACTCCCGACACCCGACCCCGCTAGCAAGGATAACAGCGAGAACGGCTATACTTTTGAGCGCCGGGTGGATATTCAAAACCCCGATGGTAGCGAAAATCGCGGTTTTATCGATCTCTACAAGCGCAGCGCCTTTGTGCTGGAAGCCAAGCAAACCGGCAAAGGACTAGAAACCAAAGGTTGGGACAAAGCCATGCAGGCGGCTTACAACCAAGCCGACCAATACGTGCGCGCACTACCTGCTAAAGAAGGCCGCCCACCGTTTATCGTAGTTACCGATGTAGGCCGCACGCTGGCACTCTATTCAGAATTTTCGCGCTCTGGCGGCACCTACGTGCCATTCCCCGACCCGCGCAACTACCGCATTAAACTCGAAGACTTACGTCAGCCAGAGATCCAGCATCGCCTCAAAGCGCTATGGGAAGCGCCGGACACGCTAGACCCCAGCCAATACGCTGCTCGCGTCACGCGTGAGGTCAGCGCCAAGCTTGCGACCCTAGCGAAAACGCTAGAGGCCGATGGCTATGAAGTCGACCGCGTGGCGCATTTTTTGAAGCGCTGCCTGTTCACCATGTTCAGCGAAGATGTGGAATTACTGCCCAAAGGCAGCTTCACCGCGTTTTTAGAGCGCATGAAAGAAACCCCTGAACACTTTACTGATGCCATCGGCTCGCTATGGGAAAGCATGAACAGCGGCGGCTTTAGCGGCGTGCTGACCGCCAAAATTATGCGTTTTAACGGCGGTCTGTTTAAAGGCATCGACCCGATTCCACTTAATGCAGAACAGATTCAACTGCTGATTGATGCCGCTAAAGCCGACTGGCGCTTTGTGGAACCGGCCATTTTCGGCACCCTTCTAGAGCGCGCACTTGATCCCCGTGAGCGTCATAAACTAGGTGCCCACTACACGCCCCGCGCCTATGTAGAACGGTTAGTAATGCCTACCCTGATTGAACCGCTACGCCGTGAATGGGCCACTGCGCAAGTGGTCGCAGAAGCCCACAACCAGAAAGGCAAAACCGACAAAGCGCTGGAAAGCCTGCGCGCTTTTCACCACAAGCTGTGCCAAATACGCGTGCTTGACCCCGCTTGCGGCAGCGCCAACTTCTTATATGTCGCGCTGGAACATATGAAGCGCCTTGAAGGCGAGGTGTTAAACCTGATTTCCGACCTGAGTGGCGGGCAAGACAGCCTGGATGCCGAAGGGCTAACTGTATCGCCCCAGCAGTTCCTCGGCATGGAAATTAACCCCCGCGCCGCCGCCATTGCCGAAATTGTGCTGTGGATTGGTTACCTGCAGTGGCACTACCGTATCCACGGCAGCCTCGACTTGCCCGAACCGATTCTGAAAGACTTCCACAATATCCAGGAGCGCGATGCGCTAATTGAATACGACAGCAAAGAGCTGCTCTTGGACGAACATGGAGAGAAAGTCACCGTTTGGGACGGCATCAGCATGAAGAAAAGCCCCGCCACCGGTGAGCTGATCCCCGATGAAAGTGGCCGGACTGACGTTTACCGCTACCACAACCCCAAGCGCGCCGAGTGGCCGCAGGCGGATTATATTGTCGGCAACCCTCCGTTTATTGGCGCCTCTACCATGCGCCGCGCCCTGGGCGATGGCTATGTGGATGCTGTCCGTTCAGTGTATAAAGGCACCGTGCCGGAATCCGCCGATTTCGTGATGTACTGGTGGCATATTGCCGCCGAAGCGGTCCGCACTGGCCACGCTCAGCAATTTGGTTTTATTACCACCAACAGCCTGCGCCAAACCTTTAACCGCCGCGTATTAGAACCGCACTTAAGCGATGCCAAAAAGCCGCTGTCGCTCACCTTTGCCATACCCGACCACCCCTGGGTAGACGGCAACGACGGTGCCGCAGTACGCATCGCTATGACCGTGGGCCGCGCTGGCGAAGCACCGGGGCTTTTGCAGCAAGTCACCAATGAAAACAGCGATGAAGCCCGAGAAGCACGTACAGTTGCACTTAGCCGCCGTGAAGGAAAAGTGTTTGCCGATTTAACGATTGGGGCAGATGTGGCGGGGGCTCAAGGGTTAGCTGCAAACCAAAGCTTATGCTTCGAAGGAGTAAAGCCACACGGTATGGGATTTGTTGTCACTCAAGAAGAAGCTGAGCAACTGGACCTTGGGACAGTCGAAGGTCTCGAAAAGCATATACGTGAATATCGTAATGGCAGAGATTTAACTCAGACTCCTCGCGGCGTGAAGATCATTGACCTTTTCGGATTAAATATAGAAGAAGTTAAGTCGCTATATCCTGCTGTTTACCAGTGGATTTTGGAGCGAGTCAAACCTGAGCGAGACCAAAACAAGCGAGCGACTTACAGGGAAAACTGGTGGTTTTTTGGTGAGCCTCGTAGAGACTTGAGGAAGGCCACTGCTACGATTCCTTTTTTTATTACTACTGTCAAAACTGCAAAACACAGAACATTTCAAAAACTAAGCGCGAGCGTACTACCTGATAGCAAGCTAATTACTATAGCGGTGAATAATATCAGTCTGCTGGGCTTTTTATCATCTCGCATACACTTTATTTGGTCGACTGCGACAGGCAGTACGCTTGAAGATAGGCCAACTTACGTTGTTTCTCGCTGCTTCGAGACCTTCCCCTTCCCTGAACTTACCGATGAGCAGGCGTCGCATATCGGCCAACTGGCCGAGCAGATCGACGCTCACCGCAAGCGCCAGCAGGCAGAGCACCCAACGCTCACGCTAACCGGTATGTACAACGTGATGGAAAAACTGCGCGCCGGTGAGGCGCTCAACGCCAAAGAGCAAACCATCAACCAGCAAGGGCTAGTCAGCACGCTGATGGCCGACCACGATGCTTTAGACAAAGCAGTTTTTAACGCCTACGGCTGGGATGACTTGGCAAAAGTACTAGTAGGCTTACCCGGCGCCACTACGCCCCTGCCGGATAAACCCACCGCCCAGGCAGAAGCCGAAGAAGAGCTTCTGATGCGCTTGGTAGCGCTTAACAAGCAGCGCGCCTTAGAGGAAGCCCAAGGTAAGGTGCGTTGGCTACGCCCGGAGTACCAAGCGCCGGAAGAGACAGCGCCCACTCAAACCGAGATGGGAAGCGAAGCGACGGTCAGCGACACACCCGCCGCCGAAAAAACTAAAGCAGCATGGCCCAAAGACTTGGCCAGCCAAGTCACCCAGCTACGCGATATGCTCGCCGCCAGCCCAAACAGCGCAGAAAGCCTGGCCGCCCAGTTCAAACGCAAACCGGTAAAAGGCGTAAACGAGGTACTCTCCGCCCTAGCCGCCTTGGGCCAAGCCCAGCAAGAAGGCGAGCAATGGCGATTGGTGAGGTGATATGAAAAGACCTTACGTAGTAGAGGCTAAGGAAATTCTGCGCCAATCGACCCAAGGGCGCACAAAGCCATTTATCATACGTGATGTAAATAATGATCAATATGTAGTGAAAGGCGTCAATGGCGTTGGCCAACAGTCACTGGTATCTGAACTCATTTGTTCCGAATTAGCACGACGCTGTGAATTGCCTGTTGCTGAGTACGCCTTAATGCGTTTTCCAACGGGCATGTTGGACTTTTCGACAGAACCACGTGCTGGGGATCTAGAGGGAGGAATGGCCTTTGCGTCTAAGGTAGCTCCCCATAGCCAAGACTTACTCTTCTCGTTAATAGGAGAGGTCGACGAAGGTATCCAGCAACGTCTCTTACTGTTTGATATTTGGATTAACAATGAAGATCGATGTTTAAGCAGCCAGGGAGGCAATGTAAACCTACTATGGAGCGCTGTAAGTGGTTTGGTGGTCATAGATCATAATTTAGCTTTTGACCCCATAAACCACACAGGTAATTTTGAAAATCATGTATTTAGTCACCAACGTGAACGCTTTGCAGACCTCGAAATACGCGCACGCCACGAAGCGGTGCTTGACGCTACACTGAATGATTGGGATATGATCACTGACTTAATACCTTTAGAGTGGCTCTACCGAGATATAGACGACGAGGCCTCTGAGATACAGCCCACGTTAGCAGAGCGCTTTAATTTGTTAGTACGTTTACGCGATCCGTCCTTCTGGAGCTTGATATGAGCGCAATTATTTGTAATTACGCGGTACTGCGCTTTCAGCCCTATCTCGATACAGGTGAGTTCGCGAACCTGGGGATCATCATGCTCTGCAATAATGGCGCTTTTCTCCAGCGGGTCGAAACCATTTCACGAAAGCGTATTACCCATTTCTTCGATAAATTGCCAGTCAAAGTGTTTACACAAGCACGCCAGCATTTCGTGACGGAGCTTAAGCGCACGGTTGATTTAGCCAACCACCACAAAGGTCAATTGGATGTACAGCTGCGCATATTCAATGACTTGGTAGAACCACGCGAAGCCATGTTCCGCTTCAGCAAGCCGGGGACTCTGGCTGCTAAAGATCCAAAGACCGCCCTTGATGAACTGTTCAATCGCTATGTTCACCATGATTTCAAGCACATAGCTACACCAGAAGAACAGCTCACTAAAAACGTTACGCATTGGCTTAGATCACTGAATCGCAGATACACAGAGCAAACGTTGGGTAATGATATTGTTCGCGTAAAATTGCCATTTGTTTGGCAGGAAGGTGCGCGTATACGCCAGGCAATTAAACCCATCAGCTTCGATCTAGAAGACGCTAGCCGAATTATTGAAAAAGGAGATAAATGGCTGGCGCATTTACGCCGACTTGAAATGTCTGAAAATGCTCCTGATGACATGGTGTTTATCAGTCAAACACCTAACGTACAAAAAGGCCCTAAACTACGTGCTTACAATGAAATCTGCCAAGAAATAGAGAGCGAGTTTTCAGCGAGAGTACTTCCAGAGCAACTGGGGCAATATAGTATTCTCAAGGCAGTCGCAGAGCCTGTTGCATAGCGTGACATTCATTTTGAAGAACTCAATGCACACAACGCGAAAACATATCTTTTCTTTATAAAACAAACTTTTTGCTATCAATTAGTTTTGGCACTAACTACCGCTTGAGCTGCACAGCAGTTGTTAGAAGCTTCACGCCCTTAACGGCAAAGCAGCCCCAATAGCAACAAAGATACCGCCGCAGGTGCGGTTGAATCCGCGGCCAACGCGTTTTAACCAGTGGCGGATGCGGTTGGCCATGTTGGCGAGCAGGCCTTCTACAATGCATTCGATAGCTACAAAAGTGCCTGCTAGCACAAAAAATTGCAGCATCAAGCTACCTTGCGGGTTGATAAACTGTGGTAGAAAAGCGCTGAAAAACAGTAGCACCTTAGGGTTGGTGATGGATGCCAGTACGCCCTGGCGATATAAATGCCATCCGCTCGCTTGGCTTGCGTTCACGTCAATTTCGCCTGTAATTGGTGGCGAGCGCCATACTTGAATGCCCAACCAGACAAGATAGGCTCCACCTACCCATTTCAGCACCGTTAGCCATATCACCGATGATTTAAGCAGCGCACCAATCCCAAACATGCATAGGGCAATAATCAGGAAAAAGCCTGTGGCACCGCCAATAATGGTAAACAGCGTTTTCCGGCTGCCATGCATCGCGCCATGGGTTAGCGCCAACAGGCCGTTGGGCCCTGGCGAAAGTGACAGGCCTATGCAGGCGATAAGGTATAAAAGCCAAGTGTCCAACAGCATGTTACTGCCTCACCCAGGGAAAATATGTGTGGCGCCAGCATGTCACTATTAATTAGCGTTTTCCATTGTTAATGCACAGACAATAAAAAGCCTCCCCGGCGATATGTGGCGCTGGGAAGGCGTTTTGCTACTGCGTTTATGATGTTGCTTAACGCTTAAGCGAAGACTTCAGTCCACTCGTTGCGCTTAGCTAGCAGATTACGGGCTAGTTCCTGGGCACCTTCTAAGCTGTGGCTGGCAGCCCAGCCGCACTGCATTTCGTTGCAGGCGGGTACTTCAGTCGCGACCAACACATCGTTTAGCGTTTGCTCAATGATGCTCAGCACGCCGTCATAGTCATCGTGGTTAATCATCGCGATATAGAAACCGGTTTGGCAGCCCATGGGGCTGATATCGACCACTTTATCGGTGTGATTGCGAGAAAGCTCAGCCATCAAATGCTCAAGGGAGTGCAGCGCTGGCATCTCCATGTGCTCTTTATTGGGCTGGCAGATCCGCAGATCGTACTTGTGGATACGGTCGCCATTTTGGCCTTCTTTGATGTCGGCTAAACGCACGTATGGGGCTTTTACCTTGGTGTGATCCAGGTTAAAGCTTTCGACGTTCATCTTTTTATCGGTCATGTTGGCTCCTTTTCCGTTGAGCTTTTCGCTTTTCTATTCGGCCTATTCTACACGCTAGGGTTATACCTTGGGCGCGTCAAAATTCCATGGCTCGTCGGTGTAAACGCACACGTTGGCATCTTCGATATCGCCATCGGGTGATTCAACGTGCTTGGCAAAGAACGCTTGGATCTCTTTGCGCTGACAGTGGGCTTCGAACTCTTCACGGCTGGCCCAAATCTCATGAAAAACAATCGGGTAACCGGTGCCTTGAGCGAAAGGGTTGTCGATTTGGCGCGTTACGGTGTAGTGAATGCACGCATCTTCACGGTGGGTGTTTGGCTCTAAACCCTGCAACGCTTTGAATACCGCTTCTTCTTTGCCCGGCTTGGGTTTAAAGCCAGCAACACAGTAAATTTTTTCTGACATGCTCATATCCTAAGTCGTTAAGCGTGCGTCATTATGCGGCCTGTCTACGTAGGTTAACAATCTAACGGATAATGCGCTCCGCTAATGCTTGTAAATCGGTCACCGTCATATCGGGCTCAATACCCCACGGGTCAAAGGGCGTATCGGAGCTGCGCCGCACCCAGGCGCTGCGCAAACCGGCGTGGGTGGCGCCTATCACATCAAAGGGGTTGCTGGAAATTAACCACGTATGCTCGGGTCGGGTCTCTAAGCGACTACGTAGATGAGAATATACAGCGGGATCAGGTTTAAAGCGCTTTACCTCATCAGCACTGATTACATCATCCATATGACTCTCTACGCCTGCTCGCGTTAGCAGCTTAGACACGGCTTCGGCGGTGCCGTTGGAAAACGCCACGCAGCGAATGCCCACATCTCGAAGCTGATCTAAAGCGGGCACCACATCCTCGAAAGCAGGTAGCTCACCATATACCGCCATTAAGTGATCGTGGTCGTTATCTGAAAGCCCAGTTTGCAGTGCCCGGTCAATAAATACTAGCGCTTCACGGGTACATTCCGAAAATGGCACGTAAGCACCCATCACACCATGGCGAAAGCTGTATTCAAGCTGCTTTTCCCGCCAGCGGCGGGCAAATTCGCCGGCTTTGGAGGGATCGGTCAAGCGTCGCTCCAGCTCAAAGGTTACTCCCTGGGTATCAATCAGCGTGCCATAAACATCGAAGGCTAATACCGGCTGCATCGTGGGCCTCTCCTTTACTATCAATTGGCTACTATCAATTGGCTACTATCAGTTGGCTAACCACTGTATTCAGCATAGTCGTGGCCTACAAAAACAAAAGCGCCGCTGCACAGGCAGCGGCGCTCAAAAGCCTAATTACAGGTGATTAAACTGTAAAAGCAGCCTCCTGCTGGCCGGTTTTTAGATCACCAGAGCGCGTAAGCTCATCGGTAATGCGGTCAATCGCGCGCTTGGCGCGGCCAATCATTTCGTCCACTTCACCCCGGTTAATCGTCAGCGGTGGTGCAAAGCCGAGAATGTCGCCTTGGGGCATGGCGCGCGCAATCAGGTTCTCTTCCATAGCAGCGGCAGCCACACGCGGGCCAACTTTAAGCGCAGGGTCAAAGTGCAGGCGCTGCTTGGCATCTGGCGAGAATTCCAGCGCAGCCATAAGGCCAACACCGCGCACATCGCCTAATAGCGGATGACCTTCGAAGTTAGCCTTTAGCTGCTGCTGGAAGTAAGCGCCAGTTTCGGCAGCGTTACCCACCAGGTTTTCACGCTCGATGATATCCAGATTAGCGAGCCCAGCGGCACAGCCCAAGGCGTGGCCGGAGTAGGTCCAACCGTGGCCGATGGGGCCGTACTCGCCGGTGCCCTGCTCAAGCACTTGCCAGACTTTCTCACCGACAATCACGCCGGAAAGCGGCTGGTAGGCGCTGGTTAACCCTTTGGCGATGGTGACCAAGTCAGGCTTCATGTTGTAGTGGTGGCTGCCGAAGTCAGAGCCGGTACGGCCAAAACCACATACCACTTCATCGGCAATTAGCAGTACGTCGTACTTCGCCAGTACGGCTTGAATGGCGTCCCAGTAGCCTTCCGGCGGCGGCACGATACCGCCAGTGCCCAATACTGGCTCGCCGATAAAGGCGGCCACGGTATCCGGCCCTTCTTCCAGAATCATCGCTTCCAGCTTGTCGGCGCAGTAACCAGAGAACTCAAGCTCGCTCATGCCGTGCTGCTCGGCGGCACGCAGGTAGTAGTGCGGCGCTTCGGTATGGCGAATAGTATCAATCGGTAGATCGAAGTGGTCATGGAATGCTTTCAGGCCGGTCAGCGAGCCAGAGGCGATGCCGGAACCGTGGTAGCCGCGCATGCGCGAGATAACTTTTTTCTTCTGCGGGCGGCCCAGCACGTTGTTGTAGTAGCGCACGATCTTGAGCTGGGTTTCGTTGGCGTCCGAACCGGACATGCCGTAATAAACCTTGGACATGTTCATCCCAGCGATTTTCAGGATGCGCTCGGAAAGCTCGATCTGCGGCTCGTTAGAGTGGCCTACATAGGTGTGATAGTAGGAGAGCTCTAGCGCTTGCTTATAGATCGCTTCGGCGACTTCGGTGCGACCGTAGCCGATGTTGACGCAATAAAGCCCTGCGAAGCCGTCGATAAACTCACGGCCATCTTTATCCACGATGTTGATGCCTTTACCGCCGGTAATCACGCGGCCTGGCGCATCGCCGTGGGCGAAATCGCGCAGGTGGGTAGAGGCGTGGAAAGTGACTTTACGATCGCGTTCGATCAGGTCCTGATGCAAGCTCATAGTGTTCTCTCTGTACGATAAACCTCCCCGATCAGCGGGGCGGCATTAAAAATATTGTGGGCTGCACGGCTGATTAGGCACACGCGAACACGCTGTAAACCCATCCCTGGGTGCTCGGCTTTTTCATCCCTGAAAAAGACGGTTCGCTTAGTGCCTAACCAGCCTCGACTGCGACTCTATCCTCGCTAGCTCCCCGACACCGAACCCAGCGCGCCCAGGCAGTAGTACTTGGTCTCGAGATACTCATCGATACCGGTGGCGCCGCCTTCACGGCCAAGGCCGGACTGCTTCACGCCGCCGAAGGGTACTGGCGGGCCGGTCATTTTCACCGAGTTGACGCTGACCATGCCGTACTCAAGCGCGCGCATCAGCTTCCAAATGCGGCGAATATCGTGGGTATAGATATACGCGGCCAAACCGTATTCGGTGTCGTTGGCCATTTCAATCACTTCATCGTCGGTGCTGTAAGCGGTGATGCCGGCGACCGGCGCAAAGTTCTCTTCCCGCCACACTTTCATCTGGGGCGTTACGCCGGTCAGCATGACTGGCATAAAGAAGTTTTCACCCGGTGCTTTGTTCTGATCACCACCGATCATGGTAGCGCCTTTGGAAATGGCATCATCAACAATCGCGGCAGCTTTTTCCACCGCTTGGCGGTGAATCAGTGGGCCAAGATCAATCTCACTTTGCAAACCATTACCTACCGTGAGGGCAGACATACGCTCGGCAAACTGCTCAACGAACTCATCGTGGATCGATTCGTGCACCAGAATACGGTTAGCCGCTAAGCAGTCCTGCCCGGCGGTTTGGAACTTGGCGTCCACTGCCGCGTAGGCCGCCTGTTTCGGATCCATATCCGGCCCGACAATAAACGGCGCGTTGCCGCCCAACTCTAAGGAGAGCCGTTTTACCGTGTTAGCGCTTTGCTCGATCAGTAGGCGACCTACCCGTGTGGAACCAGTGAACGAGAGCGCCCGAATACGCGACTCACCACACAGAATTTTAGAGACTTCAGCCGGGTCGCCTAGCACCACGTTGAAAATACCCGCTGGAATGCCGGCACGCTCGGCAAGCTCCGCCAGCGCCAACGCCGAGAACGGCGTTTCATTGGCAGGCTTAACGATTACTGGGCAGCCAGCGGCCAGCGCGGCGGCCGCTTTGCGGGTTATCATCGCCAGCGGGAAATTCCAGGGCGTAATCATGGCCGCAATACCCACCGGCTCTTTAATGGTGCCAAGTGAGGCATTAGGGATGTGGCTGGGAATGGTTTCGCCGTAGGTACGCTTGCCCTCTTCTGCGAACCAACGCACGAAGCTAGCACCGTACTCTACTTCACCACGGGCATCGGGCAGCGGCTTGCCCTGTTCCAGTGTCATGATGGTGGCGAGGTCTTCACGGTTGGCTTGAATCAGGTCGTACCAGGCCAATAAGCGCTCGCAGCGCTCGTCAGCGCGTAGCGCCCGCCAGTGAACAAACGCAGCCTCAGCGGCATCCACCGCAGCGGTAATCTGTTCGGCTTCCAGCAGCGGGATATGGCCAATGGCTTCATTGGTGGCAGGATCATAAACCGCCTCTTCGCGACCACCTTCACCGTGGGTCCATTTACCGTTCACGTAGGCGTACTGCCGGAACAGACGCGGATCTTCCAGGCGCTTGGCAAGCGTGGTCGATAGTGTGGTCATGGAAACCTCCCTCAAATGCAGTCTGGCTAACCGAACGCTGCAGAAACTGTGTGGCATTGTCAGCAAGCTCATTGCCTTGCTGTGGAATGTCTACAGGTTAACGGAGAGGGGCCACGAAGTGTTTTTGAAAACCGCGCCTTATGGCGCGACTTTTTTTGTCAGTGAGCGTTTGACAGTGGTTTTTTTTGGCAGGGTAGTGCAAAAAGGAAAACGTAGCAGTTTACAGAATGTCGTCGCTATCGATGCCTATCGGCACCCGCTTGACGGTTTTGGTCACAATATAGGTGAAGTAACGCTCAATACCCGCGTCAGACACCAACCACTTATCCATCAAACGCTGATAGCTATCAATAGTGCGCGCTTCAAATTTCACCAGGTAATCCACCCCACCGCCTACTGCAACGCACTCGGTGACTTCCGGGGTTTGTATCACCAGGGCTTCAAAGCGGGTAAAGCTTTCGGCATTGTGCTGTTTGAGCTCGATTTGTACCCACACCGGGTTACGCGGCACTAACACGTCGGCATTGATGCGCGCGGTATACCCTTCAATCACACCCGCTTTTTCCAGCCTTTTTACCCGCTCCCAGCAGGGGCTGACCGAAAGGTTGATTGCCTCGGCCAGCTTCGACTTGGTGATCCGCCCATCGCGGGAGAGGATGTCGAGAATTTTCAGATCGTAACGGTCAAGTTTCATCATGCCGGGGGTTACGCCTCCAGGCGTTCAACAACATCGGCAATCACCGCCAGGGTATCCCCCATATTGATTAAAGAAGGCGCGCGGCGGGCCATTAAAATGCCATCGCGCTCGGCTTTGTAAGCCACCGGCTCAGTGCCGCTGCGGGTCATGTCGTATACGTAGGCGATGGTTTGGCCTTTTTTCACTTCGTCCCCCAGCGCTACCAATAGCTCTAGCACGCCCGAGTGTTGGCTCTGTACGTAGCAGCTGGCGTCGGGCATATCGAGATACATCTGCCCACCGGCGGGCATCTCCACTTCACCCGCTACCAAACCGTAGTGAATCAGTAAATTGCGTACGCCCCGCTCAGCAATGGCGATA
This sequence comes from Halomonas sp. NPDC076908, assembly GCF_050269715.1. Taxonomy (NCBI): domain Bacteria; kingdom Pseudomonadati; phylum Pseudomonadota; class Gammaproteobacteria; order Oceanospirillales; family Halomonadaceae; genus Halomonas; species Halomonas sp. NPDC076908. The sequence continues at coordinate 80,359 of NZ_JBNNIW010000005.1, forward strand.
CTCTGGGGCGTCGAGGTGCCGCCGCCGCCCAGTTCGGTGGCCACAAACACTTTGCCTTGGCGCTCGCAGGCTGTGTCGAAAAGCTTTTCCGCATCCAGTTCAAACATCACCATGGCATAGGGGGCGCCAAAGGCTTTGGCACCTTCCAGAGCGGACTGTTGCTGCGCTTTGTCATCCAGCACGTGAGACGCGCCAAAGGGCAGGATATCCAGCGTGCGGCCGCCCGAATGCAGGTCGAGCACTACATCAGACATGGGCACCAGCACACGGGTGAAGTAGTCGGCGATTTGCGGCGTCACGCTGCCGTTGGGGTCGCCGGGAAAGCTGCGATTGAGATTGCCCTTATCCATTGGCGAAGTGCGTTTGCCTACCATCACCGCCGGGGTATTCATACACGGCACGATAATCACCCGCCCCGTGACATCCTCTGCCTTCAGCGTTGAAGAGAGCTTCAGCAACGAGGTGATGCCTTCGTACTCATCGCCGTGGTTACCACCGGTCAAAAGCGCCGTGGGGCCGTCGCCATTCTTAACCACGGTGACGGGGATCATCACCGCGCCCCAGGCGGATTCATCGGTCGAGATCGGCAGCTTTAAAAAACCGTGCTGCACGCCATCAGCATCAAAATCAACGGTGGCAGAAATAGGGCTGGGTCGCTGGGTCATTACGGTTTCCTTCGGTGTTCGAGTAGGCGGTTATTTTACAAACAGCTGGCGCGGAAAATTGGCCAGGGTTTCGCAGCCGTCTTCAGTAATCAAAATGCTTTCGGTAATTTCCAAGCCCCAGTTTTCTTCCCAGAGCCCCGGCATAAAGTGGAACGTCATGCCCGGTTCCAGAATAGTGTCATCGGAGGGGCGAAGGCTCATGGTGCGCTCACCCCAGTCGGGCGGGTAGGAAATACCGATGGGGTAACCACAACGGGCACCGCCGCGGTCAAAACCGTATTTATCCATCGCCGCCCCTAGCGCCATGGCAATATCCGCCGTGCGGTTACCGGGTTTGGCGACTGCCAAGCCGTTTTCAATACCTTCCAGGAGGGCTGATTCCGCGCGAATAAAATCCGTTGGCGGTGTGCCCAGAAACACGGTGCGCGACATCGGCGCATGATAGCGCTTAAACACCCCAGCTATCTCAAAGAAGGTACCTTCCCCTTTGCAAAACGGCGTGTCGTCCCAGGTTAGATGGGGCGCAGCAGCATCTTTACCGGTAGGCAGCATCGGCACGATAGCCGGATAGTCGCCGCCAAAAACTTTGCCGTTCTCATCCACAAAACCTTCAATGCCGACGCGGTAAATCTCTGACACTAGCTTACTCTTGGGCAAGCCAGGCTCAATTACTTCCAGGATACGCGTGTGCATGCCTTCGACAATTTTGGCGGCAATACGCATGTACTCAACTTCTTGGGGCGACTTTATTGCCCGGCACCAGTTCACCAGTGAATTGGCATCCATAAAGCGCGCATGGGGAAGCTCGCGCAGCAGGCTTAGATAGGCCTTAGCGGAGAAGTAGTAGTTATCCATCTCCATACCCACCACACCCAGGTGCCAGCCGCGATCAGGCATGATCGACTGCGCCAGATACTCCATCGGGTGCATGTCCGGATTCTGTACATAGTAATCCGGGTAGTAGGTAATATTGTCAGGGTCGATCCAGCAGGTGCGCAGCGCGCCGTTGGCGTCCATGCGCCGCCCAAACCATACCGGCTCGCCTTCAAGGCCCACCAGCACACACTGATGCACATAAAACGACCAACCGTCGTAGCCGGTTAGCCAAGCCATATTGGAAGGGTCACTGACGATCAGTACGTCAATGCCACGACTGGCCATTTCAGCACGCACTTTCCACAGGCGGGTAGCATACTCTTCGCGCGTGAAAGGCAGGGAAACCTGAGTCATCGGGCAACTCGCCATTAAAGATCACCAAGAACCAGCGCGCTGCCCACTATAGGCACGCACCGCTGGGCCACAGGATCGACCTGGCCACCACCGATCAGGCGTCGGGGTTGCATCTGCTGCACTTGCAGCAGGCCCGCCAATGTCGTCTTAAGCCGATACTAGCACCGACCCTTGGTCAGCGGTCAAAGGCTTTATTACAAAAAGTGCATACGGCATCATTATTTGCACTAAGCGTGCTTGCAACCGCACCTACCGCTCACCATGATAACCTGCAGTGATAACACTTATAGTAAGAGGGTAATGGGATGAAAATTGTCGTGCATATTGATGAAGCAGCGCAGTGGCAAGCGGCACTTGCGGAAGCGTTGCCCCAAGCCACCGTGCTGACCAGCGAAGCGTCAGCGGATGAGCGCAAAAATGCAGATTACCTTACCGTTTGGAAAGCCCCCGCCCACTTGCTGCAAGAGCAGACGCAGCTCAAAGGCATTATCAATTTAGGCGCTGGGGTGGACTACCTGCTGAAAACCCCAGGGCTACCCAGCGATGTTCCCATTGTGAAATTACGCGATGCAGGCATGGGCGAACTGATGGCCGATTACGCCCTATATGGCGTACTGCACTTCTATCGCAGCATGGATCGTTACGCGGAACAGCAGCAAAGCGCCACTTGGCAGCCGCAGGCAGTGGTAGAGAAGGCACAATGGCCGGTAGGTGTATTAGGGTTAGGCGCCATTGGCGGTTTTGTGGCCAGTGCTCTGCAGCAGGCTGGTTTCCCCGTGCTCGGCTGGAGCCGCTCACCCAAACAAATTAGCGGCGTACACTGCTTTCATGGCGATGACGGGCTAAACGAGCTGCTTGGCCAAGTACAAAGCCTCGTCACCATTTTGCCTGATACCGCCGCCACCCAACATATTCTCAACGCCGAGCGACTGGCCCAACTGCCCCAGGGTGCCAGCGTGATTAATCCTGGCCGTGGCAGCTTGATCGATGAGCAGGCGCTGTTGGATGCGCTGGGAAGCGCCGGTCAGCCGGGCCACTTGCGAGGTGCGCTGTTGGATGTATTCCATGAAGAGCCGTTGCCCACTGATAATCCACTGTGGCAACACCCTAAGGTAATCGTCACACCGCATATGGCCGCTCCCACCCCGCTAAATGATGCCATCGACCAAGTGATCTCTTACTTGCATGCCTTTGAATCGGGTGAAAAACTTTCCACGATCAATCCGGATGCAGGTTACTGACGCCTCTCACCGTCCCGGTTATACTAGGCGGCTGAGAACCAAGTGCTTATTGAAGGCTCTTAGGAAGAGACAACTTTATGGAGGAAGTGCCTTTGATCAATGTCATAGCACGATTGCCTAGCCGCCCGCTTATCGGTGCAGTTTTTAGCGCCTTGGGCCTTTTGGCAAGCGAAATAGCGCTAGCAGAGCAAGTGCTTAAAGACCCGCAGCCCTTTGAAGCACAGTATCGGCTTGAAGTGCGTGGCTGGCCAGGTGCCAATATCACCCATCGCCTTTCAAATGAAGGCAGCCACTGGTTAAGCGATATGCGCTTCTCGGTCACCGTGGCACGCGGTCAGGAGTTCAGCCGTTTTTCGCTGAATGATGATGATACCCACGCGTTGCTCTATAGCAGTAGCTATTCGTTGCTCGGCGTAGGTGACAGCTATCAATTAAACGAGCGGGATATTCCCACGTTAGACCGTCAGACAGCGCTCTTTGACCTATCGCGCCGAGCAGGTCACGAAGACTGCACAGAGAGCGCCCCGTGCGAAATTGAGTTTGTCGACCACAAAGGCCGTGATGAGCATTTCCAATATTATGTTGATAAACAAAGGGTAACTGATCCCGGTAGCCTTGGAATGCCCGGTGGCGAGTTCGAAGCACTGAATGTATCGCTGATTGATGTGGAAAAGCCGGATCGTCTTCTCCAGATCCGTTTTCACCCTGACTGGCCCGGCTTGATTCTTTCGGTGGTGTACCAAAAAGAGGGTAGCCGAGAAACACAGCTGACACTGACTAACTTCAATCCAAACGGGGGCGCGACGCCCTAAATGCTTTCGGGTTTATTGATTGTTCTACTACCGCTAGTACTGGGCTATTTGGTTCCGGTTCGGTCTGTGCGTATCCAGCAACTGATAAATCGAGCGGTTAGTGGCTCGGTTTATTTGATCCTGCTGTTTATGGGCATTAGCTTGGCGGGCCTGGAAAACCTGACGAGTCAGCTTTCACGCCTGGGGGGCAATGCCCTACTGCTGTTTACCATTACAACCGTCTTTAACCTAGCGGCACTATGGTGGCTGTCGAGCCGTTTACCGTTAAAAGCCGGCAATTCTCCAGTGGTGAAAAACGCCCCCACTAGCAAGTTAGCCGCTATGCAGGGGTCACTACTGCTCGTCGCCGTGGTGGCAGGCGGCGTTATCATCGGTTTGCTATTGGGTTCAGCGCTTGGAGACGCACTGTTTGCTACAGCAGATTGGTTAGCCGAGTGGGTGCTCTATTTACTGCTAGTGTTAATCGGCTGCCAGCTACGTAACTCCGGTATGCCGCTCAAGCAGATTTTGCTCAACCGCATGGGGTTGGCAATCGCGGTGACGCTGGCAATAAGTTCGTTGTTGGCAGGCTTAGTCGCCGCCCCGCTGCTCTCGCTAAGCTGGAACGAAGGTCTGGCGATGGCATCAGGCTTTGGCTGGTATTCGCTTTCAGCCATTTTGATTGGCGACCAGCTTGGCCCGTTGATGGGCGGCGTGGCATTTTTCAACGATCTCACCCGTGAGCTGCTGGCGTTTATCCTGATTCCGCTAGTGATCCACCGCCACACCGCCCTGGCCATTGGCTACGGCGGCGCCACCTCCATGGATTTCACCCTGCCCGTTATTCAGCAGCACGGCGGCGTAGCCTGCGTGCCTATTGCGGTGGTCAGTGGCTTTATTCTCTCGCTGCTGTCACCACCACTGATTCTGTTTTTTCTTTCGCTGTCGGGTTAGCGATGTTGGGTACTCTTTGGTTAGGATAAGCGGCATTGCTTACTTAAATTGTTTATTTAACTAGCTACCGCTTCACTACCCTGGATGCCCACTCCCCATGCTCAACGGAATTTGGTTAAGCTTTTTTATTGCTGCCTTTGTGGCCTCTCTTTGGCAGTGGTTAGTGGGCGGCGATAGCGAGGTATTCGCTCGCTTGGTGCAATCACTATTCGATATGGCGCGGGTCAGCGTTGATATCATTCTAGTGCTGCTGGGTACGATGACACTGTGGCTGGGCTTCCTCTCTATTGCCGAGAAGGCAGGCTTGATTCGTTTGCTGGGGCGGGTACTCGACCCATTGTTCTGCCGCTTAATGCCAGAGGTTCCCCGTGGCCACCCTGCCATGGGGCTGATCAGTATGAACTTCGCGGCCAATATCTTGGGCCTGGATAACGCCGCCACGCCGATTGGCATTAAAGCCATGCATTCGCTGCAAACTCTCAACCCAAGCCGCGAGACAGCCAGCAACGCGCAAATCCTATTTTTGGTGCTCAACACCTCGTCGCTTACCCTGTTGCCAGTCACGATTTTTATGTATCGCGCCCAGCAAGGGGCTGCCGACCCTACCTTGATATTTTTACCGATTTTGCTGGCAACAAGTGCTTCTAGCCTGGCAGGGCTTTTAGCCGTTTCGGTGATGCAGCGCTTAAAGTTATGGCAGCCCGTTGTGCTGGCCTATTTAGTAGCCGCGGCTCTAGCGCTGGGGCTATTGATTACCACGCTGGCGGGCATGTCTGCCCAAGCGCTGGCAGCAGCCTCTACGCTAGTCGGCAACCTGACGCTATTTAGCATCGTGATGATGTTCTTAGTGGTAGCAGCGCTGCGCGGTGTCAGGGTATATGACGCCTTTATCGAAGGCGCCAAAGAGGGTTTGAGCTTTACCATTACGCTACTGCCCTACTTGATCGCTATGCTGGTGGCCGTGGGAGTGCTGCGTGCTAGCGGCGTGTTAGACGCTGGCTTAGGCGGTATCCGCTGGATAGTAGAAGGCTTTGGCTGGGACACCCGCTTTGTGGATGCGCTACCGACGGCCTTTGTTAAACCACTTTCAGGCAGCGGCGCCCGCGCCATGATGATTGAAACCATGGACACCTTCGGCGTCGATAGCTTCCCTGGTTTGCTCGCAGCCACTATGCAAGGCAGTACCGAAACCACCTTTTATGTGTTGGCGGTCTACTTCGGTGCGGTAGGCATCACGCGTATCCGTCACGGTTTAGGCTGTGCTCTGGTAGCGGACTTCGCAGGCGTTACCACCGCTATTGCAGTGTGCTATTGGTTTTTTGGGTAGACGAAGCTTTGAAATAAAAATGCTGGTTTAACGCATGGAGTCACACTCTCCTCGTACCGCACTCTTCAGCACTTTTCGCAATTCACAACCGTCTAAACCGCGGCCTATCAGCACCGTGAGCTTCGCGATGGCGGCCTCCAGGGTGATATCGCTGCTGGCAATCACGCCCGCTTGATTAAGTGCGGCACCGGTGGCGTAGGCACCCTGCACTACTTCGCCTTGGGCACACTGGGTGACGTTAAGCAGCGCTACGCCCCTCTCGTTAACCGCCTTCAAGCAATCAAGCAGCTCGCCTTCAAAACTAAGCGGGTTGCCAACTCCATAGGTATAAAGCACCAGCCCTTTTAGCGTTTTATCCGCCAGCAGCACCTTTGCTCGGCGCAGCGACATCCCTGGATGCAGCGGCAGTACCGCCACCGCCTCGTCGTCCACCTCAATAGGTGCAAAATTCGGTTTTCCGATCAGCAGCGCCGAGGGTTGGGGAAAACGAATACCAATACCAAGCTCGGCAAGCCAGGGGAAGTTGGGTGAGTCGAAGGCATCTAAGCCTTGGGTGCGCACCTTACGCGCGCGGTTACCGCGCAGCAGCCGGTCATGAAAGGCCAGGCTGACTTCGCGAGGAGTGTCTGGATGTGCTGCTAGTTGCAGCGCGCTAACCACACTGTTCAACGCATCGCTTCTTGGCTCACCCAGTGGAATTTGGGAGCCGGTGAAGATCACCGGCTTGTCTAGCGCACCGAGCATAAACGAGAGCGCTGACGCGCTGTACTCCATGGTATCGGTGCCTTGCAGCACCACGAATGCATCGTAGCGTGGCCAATGGTTTTCCAGCTGCGCCGCCAAGCGGTTCCAAGCCTCTGGCATTAGTTCGGCGCTATCAATCAGCGGCTGCATTTCAATCACATCAAACACTGGCAGCCGGTAAGGATCGCCCAGAGCCAAGTGCGCCACCAGGCGCTCGCCCACCCCTGCACAGGGCACGTAGCCTTGTGACGATGGCTGCATACCAATAGTCCCGCCGGTATAGAGCATCAGTACGCTGGGCATGGGCGCTCCTTTCCTTATCGATCCATTTTAGAAGACTACTTACTTCGCAGGCGCGCTTTCCAGCCGCTGTTTTAAGGCTTCGGCCTCTTCGGGCTCCAGCTCCCAGGCTTTCGGGTCCAGGTCGAGATCCGGATGCTGGTTGGCATCAAAAATCGGCTGTTTGATCCCTTGCCGACGCTGAACATCGAAGTCTTTCAAAATGCGAAGACCACACTTGAACAGCAGAATCAGCGCCACCAGATTGACGACTGCCAAGAGCCCCATGGTGACATCCGCAAAGCCGAACACGGTGCCCAGATCGGTGGTCGCGCCCCAGCACACCAGCAGCACGATGGCGATCCGAAAGGCGTTAAACAGGTTCTGGTTGTCGCGGCTAAAGAAGTTAAGGCTGTTCTCACCCAAGTAGTAGTTGTAGAGAATGGTGCTGAAAGCAAACAGCAGCAGCGCCAGGCTGACAAAGGTGTGTCCCCATTCGCCTACGTGGTCAGCCAATGCTGCTTGAGTTAGCGCGATACCCTCAACACCAGCGCCCGCAGCAGGGTCATATACACCGCTGAGCAGAATCAAAAACGCCGTGGCAGAACAGATAATCACGGTATCGATAAATACCGAAAACGCCTGCACGATACCTTGGTTAGCAGGATGCGGCACATAAGCCACCGCCGCGACGTTAGGCGCACTACCCAAGCCCGCTTCATTAGAGAACAGACCACGCTTCAGACCCATCATAATGGCTGCGCCAATACCGCCACCAATCAGTGGTTCAAGGCCGAATGCGCTCTTTACAATCAGCGCAATCACACTAGGGATTTCCGTAATATTCATAGCGATGACCAGCAACGCAATGGCGATATAGCTCACCGCCATAAAGGGCACTAAAATCTCGGAAATACGCGCAATACGCTTAATACCGCCGAAAATAATCAGCCCTACCAGCATCGCCAGCGCAATACCGCTATACAGCACCGGTACGCCAAAAGCGTCGCCGAATGAGGTTGCCACCGCATAGGATTGCAGTGCAGTAAAGGCAAAGCCGAAGGTCAACAGCAGCAGCACCGAGTAGAACGCTGCCAGCCAGCGCCACTGCTTACCCAGGCCTTTCACAATGTAATACGCGGGGCCGCCGCGATAGGTACCGTCACCTTCGGCTTCTTTATAGGTCTGTGCCAGGGTGCATTCCAAAAAGCTGGTGGCCATACCCATTAAGCCCACCAACCACATCCAAAAAATAGCCCCTGGGCCACCCAAGGAAATTGCAACCGCTACGCCGGCGATGTTGCCGCCACCAACGCGCCCAGCCACTGAGAGCACCAGCGCCTGAAATGAGCTTAAATGGCCGTGCTTGTTGCGCTTAAAGGCTTGTCCCGAACCGAGGATGCGAAACATCTCACCAAAATAGCGAAACTGCACAAAGCGGGACGCAACGGTAAAACCGATGCCAACGCCCACCAGCAGCACTAATAAAACCTTCCCCCACAGGAGGTCATTGAGCATATCGAGCATGTGATTCTCTCCGCGTTTTTGTATTAGCGTTATGTTTGAATTCGCGTCGTTTGTTATCGCACGTGTGGAATTCGCGTCGCGGGGAGTGTTTTACCAAGCGTGGGCCAGAATTAAATTTGGCGCAGCGGTGCAGTTGTGTGCACTCGCTGCATCATAGGGTGCATCATAATGCATCAGGCCTATGGATTTCGTACAGCCCCGCGAGATGATGACCGCAGGTGAGAATGCACCGAACAGTCATTTGATGGTGTTATTGCTATACCCGCTTGAGAAGACGCAAAGATTGACGTTAAAAAACATCAATTTTAATGCAAGCTAGTGAAGTACTAGGCAGGAATGAACGATGTGAACCACTGTTACCATTGACGATGAGCTGTACAATCAAGCATTGGCGTTTGCTGAGCCGGGAATGGATAAACCATCAGACCTCTTTCGCGAGGCCATGAAGATTTATGTCCTCTTACAAGCCGGTCGGCGCATTGCAGCCTTAGGCGGGACTGCGCCAAAGATGCCCGACATACTCCGCCGGCGCGAGGAGCCTTCAACGCAATGAGCGTGCTAATCTACACATCGGTCTAGGTGGATCATTTCAGAAAACGAAACGATGCCCTGGTCGAATTGATCGAAAAAGCTCTTGTATTGAACCATCCCATGGTTTTAGTTAAACATTCCCGCGGGACACCTCCTTCCCCACGCACTCAAACGCTAGCAGAGTGTTGCCCTTTTGCGATCATGTTACCAGGCTAGTTTGTCGGAAGTGATGGATTTCATCGAACGTGAAATCTCTATGGCCTGGACTGCGGCTTAGTCGAGATGTGCTTACTTGCCTCAACACTTATCACGCCCGATACGCAGTTATGGACGCTAGACAAGTGCCTCGCGGACATGGCGGAAAAGTTCGCTGCGGCCTACCAGGTCGCGGTGCATTGAGAGCCGATCACAGCACAGTTGTTGCACTCACTGCCTCAGCGAGTGCAACACAGTTCATCGCAAGCAGTTAGATCTTCGCGGCAATGCGGTGGGGCTAGCTTATGGATAAAAGGGCCGAAGAGGAAGAAGATAGAAGCCGGCCCGCAAGTGCAGACCGGCATTTCATATTAGTTAATCGTAAAATTCTGGTGCATGCTTAAAAGTGGCCCAAGCATCTGGATCGTGCCCAGTCACCACGATTGCCTTGGTTTTATCTGCAAGGGCTCGGAGTTTTTGTACGGAGCGAACAGCATCAACAGTGGATGCTAAAAAGCCCGGCAAAGCTTTTTCTTCCCAATGATCCGTTGTGTATGCTGCATCAATAGTTAAAATCATAGAACCACTATTGGGCAAATTAACATTAAATGACATATGCCCGGGTGCGTGACCAGGTGAAAAAACAGTAATCAGCGTCCCATCGCCATATATATCATAATGATCGTCTTCAGTTCCGTTGAGGTACTGCCATTTTAAACCTGGTTTATCAAAATCCTTGCGAATATAACCACCGGCCGCAAACCAGTCAGGGGTAAATGCATACTCATACTCTTCCCGCTGTACGATATGCGTCGCATTTGGGAAACGGCCCACCGCTCCGGTATGATCCAAATGCAAATGTGACTGCACCACATAGCGAATATCTTCTGGCTTTATCCCCATTCGCTCAAGTTGGGCAACACAGCCTTCGGACTCTTCCATGACAGGCCAATATACGTCTGTAATCCCACCCCAATGACCAACCGGGTCGGTGGCCACTTCTACGGCATTACCACCATCAATAATCGTATGACCTTCAGGATGGGTGATCAGAAAAAATGGCACAGGGATTTCATAGTCGGCGCCAGCGCCTTCATTCATCTTAATATTATGCACTTTGCATTTCAGCGAGCCGGTTTGAAACATATAGAGTCGAATATCAGTCATTATTTTTATCCTTGGTCTCATTATATCTGGCTCAATCCAGATCTATTAAAATCAAAATAACTAAGCTTTAATAAGCTTCACGATAAAGGTTCAATGCATCTTCTTCCGTCACTTCCACAGGATTATTTACTAAAAGGCGAGTTTGTTTCATAGCATCTTTTGCTAGCATCGGCAGACTATCCTCTGTGATGTTAACGTCGCGCAAACGACGAGGAGCACCACTTTCGTCCATTAGAGACAGCATATGGCTTACGAAATCTTCTGAGCGGGATTTAATCTCTTGAGACTCGCCTTGAATGCCCATCACGTCCGCCAATTCAGCATAAAGCGTCGCTGCCACTTTAGCGTTATAGCGAAGGACTGGCCCTAGCATCAAAGCATTGGTCAAACCATGCGGTAAGTGATAATGACCACCTAACGGATAAGCCAGCGCATGAACGGCGGCGACAGGCGAATTAGCAAAAGCCTGCCCAGCTAGCATCGCCCCCAGAAGCATTTTTTCACGTGCTTCGCGATTTGCTCCATCCTTACATGCCGCTACTAAGTTACTACCCAGCAGACGCAGCGCTTCTCGAGCCAGTACATCCGACAACGGGTTCTTTTTACTTTTGGAGGTATAGGCCTCAATAGCATGTACCATCGCATCAATTCCAGTCGCCGCCGTATGGATTTGCGGCAAACCAACGGTTAGCTCTGCATCTAGAAGTACAAAATCTGCGAAAAGCTGGCGAGAAACCACCCCCATTTTAGTGGTTTCGCCAGTAGTAATAATAGAAATATTAGTCGCTTCAGACCCGGTGCCAGCGGTTGTCGGAATCAGGGTGAGAGGCAAGCGTTTGCCAGTTACCTTGCCTATTCCATACATTTCGGAAAGTGGTTGCTCACTACCAATCATCACCGCCACAAGCTTGGCAATATCAAGCGAAGAACCGCCTCCAAGCCCAATCACGATATCAATACTTTTCTCTCGAGCTTGTTCAATACAGCTCTGAACAATAGCTTCGGCAGGGTCAGCGACCACTTCATCAAAAATCGATACAGCAAAACCAGACGCGACTAATGCTTCTTCAACGGGAGCAATCAGCCCAGCGTCAATTAACCCGCGGTCTGTGACTAACAATGCTTTTCGCTCACTAAAGCGCTCTCCGAGCAATTCGCCAAGACGAGCCGCAGCGCCCCATTCAACATGGGTATCCGCGACAGTAGTGAAGCCAAATGGATTAAAAGCCATCGTTCTCTCCTTTTTTGTTCATTTATTGGATTAACGTTTTAAATCAAAACCTCTGGTGATGCAGAAATATTGCTATCTAAATAGTGGCCGAGCCTGAGTATTGCGCTTTTTTACCCTACAACACTGTATCCACGTCATTGATAAAGGCATCCTAAGTTGGCCCAGCAGGTAGGCCACACCCTGCAAGGTACCAGCCCTAGACTGCACGACGACCCCCTCTCTTATATTAGCCAGCTTGTAAGCAATACTTTGTCTCTGAACTTTAAATTGCTTTCTATGCTAAGTTCACCATAATGAACTACAATCAGCATTATGAACCACAAGATATCTATAAAAACAGTTTCAAGTCAAGAAGGATAAACACCATGAAAGAGATAGAAGCACCTAAAGTAAGCGCCGCACCGGCCCCCGCTCTACGCCGAGCGGTGGCGATTATGGACTTTGTGTCAGCATCATCTAAACACACCGCAACTGAAATAGGGCGTCACTTGGCACTGCCGAAAAGTACGCTCCATGGGCTTCTGATGACAATGGTCGAGCTTGGTCTTTTAAATAAGGACTTAGACGGCACCTTCAGTGCTGGACCTCATCCTATGCGCTGGGCTAATGGTTTTTTAGCCGAAAATGACCTAGTAGCCGTTTTTAAAAACTATTTTGCCAAGAACCATGATCTTTCCCACTACACGAATACGATGACAATCCTTGATGGAAGCGAAGTGGTATATCTTGCTTGTTCAAACGCGAGCTTACCGCTTGGCATCACCTTCCGGATAGGCATGCGCCTGCCTGCGGCCTTTACCGCCACCGGAAAAGCCCTGCTATCAGAGGTTGATCCATCTGCGCTGCAAACGCTTTTTTCTGGTTGTTTTCCTGACCCAATGACTTCTCATAGTGTGGGTAACCTGGAGGAGCTAAAAAAGGATCTTGAGGAAACCCGGCAGCGCGGTTTTTCCATTGATGATGGGCAGGTTCGTGAAGGTATGATTTGCATTGGCACGGCAGTACATAACCATGCCGGTGACCCTGTTGCAGGCTTAGCCATATCATTGACTCGCAGCGAAGCTACAACTAAGAAAATCGAAAAGCTGGGAGAGAGATTGGTTATCGCGGGCAAAGATATTTCACGCAACTTAGGTGCATAGCCTCCTCTCTGCTGACGCCGTAACGCCAGCAGTTAACGATCATCACTTTTGGATAATGCTTAAATGCCCGCCTTTGCCGCCCGTGCCGCATGGAGTTTTTTATAGCTCTCAATCAAGCGCTGGTGGCGCTCTAGGCCTTCTAACTTCATATTGGTGGGCGTTAGTCCGTGGAAACGTACCTCGCCTCTCACTGAACCAACGACCGCCGCCATGGTGGCTTCGCCGAACATGCGCTGGAAGTTATGCAGATAATCTTCAAGCGCCAGTTCATCATCCAGTACAATTTCCAGAACGGCATTTACCGCTTGGTAGAACAGGCCGCGCTCGACGGTATTGTCGTTGTACTGCAGGAACATCTGCACACAGTCCAGCGCTTCTTCATGACGACCAAGCGCCAAGTAGGCCAACAGCTTCAGTTCCAGGATGGTCAGTTGGCCCCACACGGTGTTCTCGTCGAACTCGATACCGATCAGCGTGATGATATCGGCGTGGTCGTCCATCTGACTCTCTTCCAGCCGCTCGACCAGATCGGTCAGCTGTGCGTCGTCGAGGCGGTGCAGGTTGAGGATATCTTCGCGGTAATCCAGCGCCTTGTTGGTGTTATCCCAAATCAGGTCTTCGATGGGGTACACCTCGGAGTAGCCCGGCACCAGAATGCGGCACACCGGTGCGCCCAGGTCTTCGTGTACCGCCATGTACACTTCAGCCCCCAGCTCCTCGAAAATACCGAACAGGGTCTCGGCTTCTTCCTCGTTGCTGCCAGAGAAGTCCCACTCGCTGAACTCAAAGTCGGGCTTGGCACTGAAGAAGCGCCAGGAGACCACGCCCACCGAGTCGATGAAGTGCTCGACGAAGTTGTTCGGCTCAGAGACAGTCTGGGAATTGAAGGTCGGCAGCGGCAGGTCGTTCAGGCCTTCGAAGCTGCGGCCCTGCAGCAGCTCGGTCAGGCTGCGTTCAAGCGCCACTTCAAAGCTTGGGTGAGCACCGAAGGAGGCGAACACGCCGCCGGTACGCGGGTTCATCAGCGTCACGCACATGACCGGGAACTGCCCACCCATGGAGGCATCCTTCACCAGCACCGGGAAGCCCTGGGCTTCCAGGGCATTGATGCCCTCGACAATGCTGGGGTACTTGGCCAGCACTTCTTGCGGTACGTCGGGCAGGGTCAGCTCCTGTTCGAGGATCTCACGCTTCACCGCCCGCTCGAAAATCTCTGAAAGGCACTGTACCTGAGCCTCCACCAGCGTATTGCCCGCGCTCATGCCGTTGCTGAGGAACAGGTTTTCGATCAGGTTGGAGGGGAAGTAGACCGTTTCGCCATCGCTTTGGCGCACAAAGGGCAGCGAAACGATGCCCCGGTCTTCACGGCCTGAGTTGGTATCAATCAGGTTCGAGCCGCACAGCTCGCCTTCCGGGTTGTAAATCGCCAGGCAGTGCTCGTCGAGAATCTCGGCGGGCAGCTCGTCATTCGGCCCCGGCTTGAACCACTTCTCATTGGGATAGTGCACGAATTCGCTGTTCGCGATCTCTTCGCCAAAGAATTGATCGTTGTAGAAGAAGTTGCAGCTCAGACGTTCGATGAACTCGCCCAGCGCAGAGCACAGCGCACTCTCTTTGGTCGCGCCTTTGCCGTTGGTAAAGCACATGGGGGACGCCGCATCGCGGATATGCAGCGACCACACGTGAGGCACGATATTGCGCCAGGAGGCGATTTCGATCTTCATGCCAAGGTCGGCAAGAATCGCACTCATATTGGCGATGGTCTGCTCCAGCGGCAGGTCTTTGCCTTCGATGTAAGTACTGCCCCCTTCCGGCGCGCCCATCAGCAGCGCCTGGGCGTCCTCGTCGATGTTCTCGACCACCTCGATCTGAAACTCGGGGCCGGTCTGGATGACCTTCTTCACTGTGCAGCGGTCGATGGAGCGCAGAATACCTTCGCGATCTTTTTCCGAGATATCTTCCGGCAGCTCGACCTGAATCTTGAAGATCTGCTTGTAGCGGTTTTCCGGGTCGACGATGTTGTTTTGCGACAGGCGAATGTTCTCGGTGGGAATATTGCGCGCGTTGCAGTACACCTTGACGAAGTAGGCGGCACACATGGCCGACGACGCCAGGAAGTAGTCAAACGGGCCAGGGGCCGAGCCGTCGCCCTTGTAGCGAATCGGCTGGTCGGAAATGACCGTAAAGTCGTCGAACCTGGACTCCAGGCGGAGGTTGTCGAGATAGTTAACTTTGATTTCCATAAGCGGGTGTCCGGAGTAATGAGTGTGCCTGAGCGCCAACGCATCAGGCGAATGGCGGCCATTATCCAGTTTTTTGCCCGCTTCGTCTTGGGCAGTCGCCCAAATCATCTACCACTCGTCATGCAGGCATGGTGTCGCTTGATATAGCGGCCGTATGGGGTTCTTTGGCGTAAATCACTGCACTATTGTGCCTGCATCATATGGTCTGCCTCAGCTTCACTGACACCGAGCATAAGTAAAATCTGGCGTTGTGTGGCTAACAGCACCTGCTTTCTTTCCACCTCTCCCGGCAGACTTTTAGCAATGGCGACAGCCCCTACCAATAAGGCCAAAATGACTCGAGATTTATCAGCAATCACTTTGCGGTCATTGGCAAAGGGCAGCTGTTTCAGCTTACTCAGCGCGATCAAACGGGTTTCAAGCATCTTTTTCATACTCATATAAGACGCTTCAAACAGGGTGCGGATTTCAGCTTTTTCACTACCAATTTCGTTGAACAGTACTGCTTCAGGCCCCGGCCTATGTTTTGCCTCCAGCTCTTGGAGATTGCAGTAGTTGGCGACTAGCTCGGTTAGATGCTGTAACGAAAGCGGGCCTTTTACCAGTCTAGCCGCCCGGCTGTTATCAATGGTCAGGCGAACAGACTCATGGTACAGAGCCTCTTTCGACGCAAAATGAGCATAAAAGGCGCCATGGGTCATCTTGGCTAGCTTCATGATCTGGCCAATCGATACCTTTTGAAACCCATTGCGGCTGAATAGCTCCGTCGCTGAAGCCAGAATACGCTCTTTGGTTTTCGATTTATGGCTCTTGGGGTAAGGCATGCTCACCTCATCGTGCGTCAGCTAAATATTATCTTGATCATATACTGCCCATTGCTAGGGTGACCACACTACTGATTCAGGAGTCACTTATGCAGTCACCTATTGTGATTACCGGCATGGGCATGGTCAGCCCGTTAGGCAACAGCGTCAATAAAAGTTGGCAGCGCCTGGTTAACGCCCAGTCTGGCATCAGCACTATTGACCGCTTTGATACCAGCAATATCCCGATCAAAATTGCTGGGACGGTGCCGAGCATTAGCCAGGACCCCAGCGGCGGCGTTGACTTGAATGCCATCGCCGACCCCAAAGAGCAGCGCAAAATGGATCTGTTCAGCCTGTACGCGTTAGCAGCCGCCCAAGAGGCACTGGCGCAGGCCGACTGGTTCCCCGTCGAGCAGGCGCAAAAACGCCGAACGGCCACCATCATTGGCTCTGGTATTGGCGGGTTTCCTACCATCACACAAGCTCAAAGGACGCTTGTCGAGCGAGGCTATCGCAAACTTACCCCTTTCACGGTGCCTGCCTTTCTAGCCAATCTGGCAGCGGGCAACCTTTCTATCCGTTATGGATTTCAAGGCCCCTTGGGGTGTCCGGTAACGGCTTGCGCCGCAGGACTACAGGCGATTGGCGACGGCATGCGGATCATCCGCAATGGCGAAGCCGATGTCGCCCTCGTCGGCGGGGCTGAAGCATGTATTGATCCGCTTTCGCTCGCCAGCTTTAACGCTTTAAAGGCCGTTTCCACAGAATCAGACGCCCCGGAGCGTGCTTCCAGGCCGTTTGATAACGCCCGTAATGGTTTCGTTATGGGAGAAGGCGCTGGCGTCATGGTGATCGAAACCCTTGACCATGCGATGGCACGGGGTGCCACGCCTTTAGCAGTGATTAGCGGTTACGGCACCAGCGCGGACGCCTACCACCTGACGGCAGGTCCCAAAGATGGGTCTGGCGCAGCCGCAGCGATCCAAGCGGCGCTAGGGATGGCCAAGCTTTCTCCTGATGCGATTGATCATATCAATGCCCACGCCACCTCGACACCCGTTGGCGACCGGGCTGAAATAGCGTCATTGCGCAACGTATTCGGTGAGCGCTTGCCCGCCATTCCCATATCGGCCACGAAAGCAGCCACAGGCCATTTGTTGGGCGCAGCCGGCGGCATAGAGAGTATTTTTTCCGTACTGGCACTCCGGCATCAGCAACTCCCGCCCACCATCAACCTGGAGGCGTGCGACGAAGATATGCAGGATTTGACCTTCGTCACGTCGGCTCATCAGCACGCCACTCAGCATGTATTGTGCAACGGGTTTGGTTTTGGTGGCGTCAATGCGGCACTGATCGTCAGCAGCATGGAACGTTAAGAGTAGCGCTAGCAGAACCGACGCGATGATCGGTGCAGCTAGCGTCTAATGTCATTCATCCCGGTGTAGAAACGGCAGCGCTTCTTCCAGCAGCAGGTCAGGAATCTCTTCGGCGATATAATGCCCGCAGGGCAGCGCCTTGCCCTCTACCTGCGTTGCTACCTTGCGCCATTCAGCCAAGGCATCGAAGCAGGCTTCAATCGCGCCTTGGGCACCCCACATCACGTTGATCGGACAGGTGAGTTTCACATCCGCGTCGATATCCGCCTGGTCGTGCTCCAGATCGATGGTGGCGCTGGCGCGGTAGTCGCCGCAGATGCCGGTGGCCGTACCGGGAAGCGACAGACAGCGCTCGTACTCTGCCAGCGCTTCCGGGGCGAACGGTGCCATACCTGCGCTGCGGGCGCCCATCACGCTTTTCAGATACTGCCCGGGGTCGGCTTGAATCAGCATTTCCGGCAGCGGCTGAGGGCGAATCAGAAAAAACCAGTGCCAGTAGCTGCGGGCAAACGCCTCATTGGTGCCACGGTACATGGCCAGCGTGGGGGCGATATCTAACAGCACCATGCGCTCGATCCGTGCGGCGTGGTCAACACCTAATCGATGGGCAACACGTGCCCCGCGATCATGGGCCAACACTTTAAAGCGCTCAAAACCGAGCACGCTCATCAACTCCGCCATATCTTTTGCCATAGCGCGCTTGGCGTAATTAAGGTGCTCGGGGTCGTCGTCGGGTTTACTGCTATCGCCGTAGCCGCGCAGGTCGGCGGCAATCACCGTGAAGTGCTGAGCAAGCGCATCTGCGACTTTATGCCAAATGACATGAGTCTGTGGATGGCCGTGCAGCAGCAACAGTGCAGGGCCACTGCCGCCCATCCGATAGGCAATATCGACGCCGTTAACCTGGCAATGACTTTTTTCAAACCCTTGAAACATGGCGTGCTCCTGACTGATCCCATTATGTATCAATACAACTTGCTGCTTATATTACGCACCATAATCCTTTTTAATAAAACAACATCCGGGCATGATGGCGCTACTTAACACCACGGGAGCAACCGTTATGAAAGCTGTCGCCTTTACCCAAAGCTTACCCATCGACCACTCTGACGCTCTTCAAAACATCGATTTACCCACGCCAACTCCGGAAGCCCACGATATTCGCGTTGCGGTTACCGCCATTTCCGTAAACCCTGTTGATGCCAAAGTGCGCAATAGCGCCCTGCCCAAATCTGGTGAGCCGCGAGTACTGGGTTACGATGCAGTGGGTATTGTAGATACCGTTGGTAGCGCCGTTACACGCTTTCAGCCAGGAGACCGGGTATGGTACGCAGGCAATATTGCACGCCAGGGCTCTAACGCCGAATTTCAACTGGTCGATGAGCGCATCGCCAGTCACGCGCCGAAAAGTCTTTCGGACGCAGAAGCCGCTGCCCTACCGCTGACTGCCATTACCGCCTGGGAACTGCTATTTGACCGGCTAGAGCTGGGCATGCGCGACACCAAAGGCAAAAGCCTGTTGGTGATAGGCGCGGCAGGTGGCGTTGGTTCTATCCTGGTACAGCTTGCCAAACAGCTAACCGATATTACCGTGATTGGTACAGCGTCCCGGCCCGAAAGCCAAGCCTGGGTGAAGTCGCTAGGTGCGGATGCAGTGATTAATCACCACCAGCCAATTGATCAAGAACTTAAAGCGGCGGGCTTTGACGGAGTGGATATGGTAATCAGCCTTAACCAGACTGGCCACCACTTTGATGCAATTATTGAAGCCCTTAAGCCACAGGGCAAATTGGCTCTCATTGATGACCCTGAACTAATTGACGTGCGGAAGCTAAAAATGAAAAGCCTGTCACTGCATTGGGAGCTGATGTTTACCCGCCCGTTATTCACCACGGACGATCTTGCCAAGCAGCATGACCTACTCACAGAAGTGGCGGCCATGGTCGATAACGGCCGACTAAAAACTACATTAGGCGAGGTGCTAGGCCCTATTAATGCCGACAACTTAAAGCGCGCTCACGCGCTAATTGAGAGCAACCGCACTATTGGCAAGCTGGTATTGGAAGGCTTTTAAGTTTAGAAAATAGTGAGTAATAGGAATGCGTTTCGTCCATCGCCGGATTACGGCGATGGGCGAACTAGCACCTGTTGGAATAAGATCTTCTCAAACTGCTCCATTGGTTCGACAGATTTCAATGTCTTAGCGCGCAGAATAGCGCCTTCCCAGCCGGAAAGAATGAAGCTTGCTAGCGCTTCTGGGGCGATATGTTTAGCGATATCTCCCCGTGTCTGAGCAGCCTGTAAGCAACGTACAAAACGCTGCTCCCAACGCTGAAATACAAGGTTTAGCGCATCGCGAAAGGTATCGCTTTGGCCTGAAAGCTCTTGACCAAGATTGCCAATCAAGCAGCCTGTTGCATGGTCGCACTCATTCATATGATCTCGACCGGCCGTGAAGTAGCGCTTTAGACGTTCAAGCGGCGGCGTGTCACTATCTTCTAACAGCGCCACCAATGTTTCATCATAGGTGGTGGCAAAGCGCTCAATCACCGCCAGCCCAAAGTCTTCCTTACTGGAAAAGTAGTGATAGAAGGAACCTTTAGGCACGCCGCAGGTTTTTAACACGGCATTAATGCCCGTTGCATTGTAGCCTTGCTGGCTAATCAGCTCGGCACCACTATCAATTAGTTTGTCGCGGGTAACATTATTTTTCATATGTTCAAAGTAGACCAGTCAGTCTATTACAATCAAAGATGTAAAAGCCAAGTGAGTAAAAAAACGAATCAGAGATAAGTAAATGTTGATTGCATGTTATTTGCACATTGTTTGACTTATCGCTGCTCAACAATAGGTGATGCTAGCATCATACGCCTATTTTTCTGGATTTTTCGCCCTTAGCCATCGGATGACGCGCGGTAATGACCCTCTCTCGCTATTACGCTACCAATCAACAAGGTCGTATTCACCTCGGCGCCCTAGCGGCGCTGCTGATATTTGCCGTCGGCGTGGCCTTTGCCTGGTGGATCATTAGTCAACCACCCCGCATTGAACGACGCCCGCCACCACCCACAGCCCCACCTGTTGTTGACGTCATCACTGTTACTGAACAGCTTCAGGCACCTACGTTAACGGGCTTTGGGCGGGTCGAGGCAGAAAAATCCACTATGCTCGCCAGCCGCGTTGCGGGCCAGCTTGAGCGCTTTGGCGAAGGCGTATTGCCAGGCCAAGTGGTGGAACAGGATGCGCCGCTGGTTTACATCGATCAAGCCGACTTACGGCTAGCACTTGAAGACGCGGAAGCGCAATTAGCAAACGCACAGGCTCTACTCGCTTTAGAGCAAGCAGAGCAGCAGCGGGCACGCAGCGAATATGAGTCGTTTGGGCGCCAGCTTTCCGCTGAACGGCGGGCCTTAGTATTACGTGAGCCTCAGCTTCGCCAAGCGCAGGCACAACTGACTCAAGCTCGCGTGGTTCGCGACCAAGCGGCACTTAGTTTAGAGCGCGCTACTCTTAAAGCTCCCTGGCAAGCCATGGTACAAGACCGTTTGGTCGGCGCAGGCAGCCTGCTAAGCCAAGGGACTGAAGTGCTGAGTTTAGTGGGTGTCGAGCAGTTTTGGGTGCGAGCTTCATTACCAGGGGATACCTTAGCCTGGCTTGAGCCTGGCGACCGAGTCACCCTCGCCAGCCAAGGCTGGCCAGAGGGCGCCACCCGAGAAGGCAGCCTGCTCTCCATCCTTCCCAATCTGGAAGAGAACGGCTTACAAGCACAGTTACTGATAGCCGTGGATGACCCCCTGGCGCTTGAAAGCGAAGGCCCTGCCCTGCGCCTGGGCGATATTATGCGCATCACTTATCACACTTCCGCCGCTGAAGAACTTATCGCACTGCCCTCTGCCGCACTTCGTCCGGGTGAACAGGTGTGGTGGGTCGATGAGGATGACCGTTTACGCAGCACCGTTGTCTCCTTAGCCTATCGTGGTCAGGAAGTGGCACTGGTGCGTAGCGGGCTGGAAGCGGGACAGCGCGTCGTCGTTGCAGGCCTTGCCCAGCCTCGCGTAGGCCAGCAAGTACGGCTACGTCAGCGGGGTGACACCCCCGCCCGTGATGGAGGCACCTTATGACCCGTCGCGGACCGCTCGCATGGATGGTTGACCACGGCGTGGCGCCCAACCTGTTAATGGTGATATTTATCCTGGGCGGCTTGCTGGCGTCCCTGGCAATCAAAAAAGAGGTATTTCCCGAGTTTGAAACCGAAGTTGTCCAGGTCACGATCAGCTATCCAGGTGCCACCCCCGAAGATGTTGAGCAAAGCTTACTACTTCCCGTTGAAGCCGCCCTGGCCAATGTGGAAGGCATTGATGAACTGACGGCCACGGCAAGTGAAGGTAGCGCCAGCGTTAGCGCCACCCTGATTGATGGGGTAGAGGTGATGCGCGCCTATCAAGATATTCAGCAGGCGGTTAACGCGATTACCACCCTGCCCAACGCCGCCGACCCACCGCGTTTTACCCTAGCAGGCCGCTCGCGCAGCGTGGTTAGCCTGCAGGTATACGGTTCGGTAGGGTTGGCAGCGCTACATGACGCTGCTGAAGACGTACGCGCTGAGCTACAGGCGACAAGCGGCATTTCCCGCGCTGAACTTTCCGGCAACCGCGATCGAGAAATCCAGGTGCACTTGGACGATGAGGCCATTGAACGTTACGGTCTGGATCACCTGCAACTCGCCAACCGTATTGCCGAAGAAGCGCTGGACTTGGCCAGCGGCCAGCTCACCACCGCTGAAGGTGAATGGCTAATTCGTTACCAAGGGCGCCGTAATAGCGCGGCGGAATTTGCTGATCTCCCGATCCTTACCACTGCCCAAGGCGCCCCGGTGGTACTGGGTGATATTGCCAGCGTCAGTGAAGGCTTTGCGGAAACCGACCGCGAGGAGTTTTACAACGGGCAGCGTGGGCTCTCAGTTGATATTTACCAAATTGGCAACCAGACCCCTACCAGCATCTCCAACGCCGTGTATGGCGAGCTTGAAAGAGTGCGAGGCAACCTGCCAGACGGTGTCAGTCTCGACGTATCCCGTGACAGCTCCGAACAGTATGAGGATCGCCTTAGCCTGCTGCTGAAAAACGCCTGGATGGGCCTTGCCCTGGTAATGATCCTGATGGCGCTGTTTTTGGAAGCACGGCTCGCCTTTTGGGTCACACTGGGTATCCCCACCGCGTTTCTAGGCGCCATGCTGTTTCTGCCCTGGATAGGCGTCTCGCTAAACATGATGTCGATGTTTGCCTTTATTATCGCGTTAGGCATCGTGGTGGATGACGCCATTATGGTGGGCGAGAACATCTACAGCTACCGCGAAGAGGGCTACTCACTGCGTGATGCAGCAGTGAAAGGTGCCCAGGAAATTGCCACGCCCCTTACCTTTGCCATTCTTTCTAATATTGTGGCATTTCTACCCCTGCTGTTCTTACCCGGTTTTCTTGGCCTTATTTTTGCCACCGTACCGGTCGTGGTAATTACTGTGTTCTTAATTTCCTGGGTAGAAGCGCTGTTTATTCTGCCTGCCCATCTTGCCCACAGCCGCAAGCCACGCCAAACACCCGCTTGGCAGCGCCCCCTTGAGGCGGTGCGTCAGCGTATGCAGGGCGGATTACACCATTTCACCTACCGCCAATTCGAACCGTTTTTGCAGCGCGCGCTTAATCAGCAACTGCTAACCGTCGCATTAGCGGTGGCGCTACTTTGTATCGCGTTGGCTTGGGCAATGAGCGGACGACTGGGTTTTTCGCTGATGCCACGAGCGGAATCCGATCAGGTGCAAGCCAGCATTACGCTGCCGATTGGCAGCCATATCAGCGTGAGCCGCGAGCTTAGCCAACAGTTGTTAGATGCTGCTGAGGAGCTCAGCGAGCGGGAAGATACGCTTAGTTTTAGCAGCTCGCGCAGCCGCCTGGATGGGGAAAGCCTGTCAGTACGCCTGGATATTGCCAGAGAGAGTTTAGAGGCATGGCCCCCTTCCCGCATTGCCCGTGAATGGCGAGAGCTGACCGGCGATTTGCTAGGCGCACAGTCGGTGCGCTTTGAATCAGACTTTGGTGGCCCCGGCAGCGGCGCGGCATTGAGTTTGCGGCTTTCTCACCCGAACACCCAAGTGCTCGAAGCCGCCGCGACACGGCTGGCGGAGCTACTTGGCGAATATGGCTTGACCGATATCGACAGCGGTCTAGGTGATGGCAAGCCCCAGCTCGAAATGCGTCTTTCCGCTGAAGGGCGTGCACTGGGATTAACCGGCAGTGATCTTGCTCAGGCCCTGCGTGGCCCGCTGCAAGGGGCCACCGCCGTTGAGCAGTTTATTGGCCGGCGCGAAGTCAGTGTGGAAGTCCGCCTGCCCGAGCAGGATCGCGACAGCCTGAACGAGCTCTATCGCCTGCCGGTGCGCACGCCCGATGGGCTTAGCGTACCGCTATCACGGGTCGCCGATATTACCCTTAGCCAAGCTTCAAGCAGTCTTCAGCGTATCGATGGCCGCCGGATTATTACCGTCACCGCCGACTCCGAAGGCGACCAGGTCATTAACCAAGTGCTCGCCACGCTGCAAGAAGATGTGTTCCCCACGCTTAGCAACACTTGGCCGGGGCTTGAGGTCAGTATGGGTGGCCGTCAACAGGATACCGCTGATAACCTGGCGACGCTGCGTACTGCAATGTGGTTAATGCTAGCGGCGCTATATGCCTTACTGGCTATTCCGTTTAGAAGTTATTTGCAGCCACTGCTGGTTCTCGCGGCGATTCCCTTTGGTATCGTGGGAGCCGTCGCTGGTCACATGATTATGGGCTTTGGTCTTTCCATCATCAGCCTGCTGGGTATGCTCGCGCTGTCTGGGGTGGTGATTAATGATGCGCTGGTATTGATCGATTATGCCAACCGCAAACGCCGTGAAGGGATGGCCCCACGGGAGGCCATTGTCGCCGCTGCCACAAGGCGCCTACGGCCGATTATGATGACCACGTTAACCACCTTTTTGGGCCTTGCACCGATGATTCTGGAAACCTCTCGGCAGGCGCGGTTTATGATTCCGATGGCGATCTCCTTGGGTTTCGGGATGATCTTCGCGACCGTCATCCTGCTTGTGCTGGTGCCCTGCCTCTACCTGGGCATGGAAAATATTCGCGAGCGCCTTAGCGCACCGAAACAAACGCCGCTCGGGCACAATAAGCCAAATCAAGAAGAGGGAGCGCATTAATGGCCGTGCTGACTGCCATACGTCAATGGCGACCCTCCCGCCTGGGTCTAAAGCTGTTCGTGACCATTTTAAGCGTTAATGTTGCGATCTCCGCCAGCATGTTTCTGGCGGTCTCGTATAGTATTGACCGCGGCTTTTTCGATTATCTCAACCAGGCACAAGAGCGCCGCGCCACGCTGTTGGCCGATGGCTTGGTGACCCGCTGGGAAACCCAGCAGAGCTGGGAGTGGTTAGAGCAGGCCCCAGAACGCTGGCCGTTTATTGTGCGTTTTGAACTGGGCCAGGAGCATCGTGACCGCCCTTCACCACTAGGGGAAGCGCGAGATTTCGCACTGCGCGACACGGATGGCAACTATGTGGTGCCGCCCCAAGGTGGCCGCACAGGCCCAGGCAACTGGCATTGGCTGACGCTGCGCAGCGATGAAACGAATATAGGCTCGCTTGGTTTCAGGCCTCCTCGTGAAATGATGGAGCGCATGGAGAGCCGTTTTCTAGAGCGCCAGCAGCGTAACCTGGTACTGATCGTTATATCGCTGTGCGTTGCCTCGCTGCTGCTGGCAGGGGGGCTTTCCTGGTGGTTGGGGCGCCGCACCCGGGCACTGGCAGGCGCCACGCTTCGGCTTACCGAAGGGGATTATCGCACTCGATTACCCGAACGTGGCCGCGATGAGCTGTCGCGCTTGGCGCGTGACTTCAACGTGCTGGCCGCCACCCTGGAAGCCAGCCGCGATGCCCGTGCCCGCTGGGTATCTGACACGGCCCATGAGCTGCGTACGCCGCTGGCGGTGCTGCGAGGAGAGATTGAAGCCATGCAGGATGGCATTCGCCCTCTAAACCAGGAAAATCTCGGCTCCCTCGCGCAAGAAGTGGGCCAGCTAGAGCGCTTGGTCACCGATTTACGCCTGCTGTCACAAAGCGATGCTGGCGCGTTGGATATGCAGCTTGCCCCGATGAATCTTAGCGAAAGCCTTAGCAGCCGTTTGGCCGACGCAGACCGCTGGTTGGTTGAAAGCGGCCTAGCGCTGACCGAGAAGATCGACGCTGGCATTATGATTCGCGGGGATGCCCAACGCCTGCGCCAGCTATGGAATAACCTATTAGACAACAGCTGCGCCTACACTCAACCGCCAGGAGAGTTGCACGTAACGCTCACTGCACAGCAAGGGTTTGCAGTGATAACCTGGGAAGATAGTGCGCCGGGCGTGCCTGAAGGCGAGCTTGCCCGTCTAACGGAGCGCCTCTATCGCGTAGAGGGTTCCCGCAATCGTGCTAGCGGCGGTAGTGGTTTAGGGCTTTCGATTGCCAGTGCGTTAATCAATGCCCATGGAGCAACATTGACGCCCTCCAGCGCAACGCTGGGTGGGTTGCGCTGGACGTTGCGCTTCCCCCTGCTATCAGCTAACTGACTTATTACTAACTTTTTTTAATAACGTATTAACGAGTATTTTCACGTTCATCGCCAAGCGAGTCCGACTACCTATGTCTAATGCGACGTCTAATACTACCTCTAATGCTGCGTCCAACGCTGTCTCTGTACTGATTGTTGAGGATGAGCCGAAGATTGCCCGCCTGATGGCAGACTACTTAACCACTCACGGTTTTGTAGTCACAACGTTAGGACATGGCGATGAGGTCTTGCCTTGGTTAGAACAGCACTCGCCAGCTCTGGTGCTACTCGATATTATGCTGCCGGGTAAAGATGGCCTCACCCTCAGCCGCGAAATTCGCCAGCACTGGCCGACCATTGCCATCATTATGGTCACCGCTAAGGTTGAAGAAGTCGACCGCTTGTTGGGGCTGGAACTCGGTGCCGATGACTATATCTGCAAGCCGTTCAGCCCACGTGAAGTGGTCGCCCGTGTTAAAGCCGTACTGCGCCGCAGCCAAGCGGTCGCCGACTCGCCGGCAGAAGTACAAAACGCCCCGGTAGTCTTAAATGAAGATGGTTGGCAGGCGCTGGCATATGGCAAGGATTTAGGGCTAACGGCAGTGGAATTTCAGCTGTTAAAAGTAATGATGCAGGCACCGGGGCGCATTTTCAGCCGCGAACAGCTGATGGATCACATGTACCGCGACAACCGCATTGTCTCGGAGCGCACCGTGGACAGCCACATCAAGAAACTGCGTAAAAAGATCCACGAAGCGCTCCCTGAACTGGAAATCATCCGTTCGGTATATGGTGTCGGCTATAAGTATCAGCCGGAGGGGTAACGATAGGATGACTTATGAAGGCGCTGGTAGTAGAAGACAACGTTAATTTAGCCCGCTCTATTGCAGCCACGCTTAAAGAGGCTGTCTTTAGTATTGATGTTGCCGACAATGGCAGACAAGCACTCCATATGCTTGAACAGGGCGGATATGACCTGCTGGTATTGGATCTTGGTCTGCCCGAACTGGATGGCATCTCCCTGCTTCGCCAATTACGCCATCAACAAAACACCATTCCTGTGTTAATCATCTCGGCACGGGACAGCCTGGATCAACGTATCCATGGGCTTGAGGTGGGCGCAGACGACTATTTATGTAAACCATTTTCGCTGGAAGAGGTTACTGCTCGCGCCCGGGCATTAGTGCGCCGAGCCAAACACTTTGGTGGCGAAACCTTGCAGTGTGGCCGCTTAGAGTTTTTACCCGATGCCATGGAACTGCGACTTGATGGTAAACCTTTGCTATTACACCGCAGAGAGTTAGAGGTGATGGAGTACCTGTTGATAAATCAGAACCGGCTTGTCAATAAAGACCAAATCATTGACCGTCTATCTAGCTCTGTTGAATCAGTCAGCTACGCCGCCGTAGAAACTTATATTTCACGCATCCGTAAAAAAATTGGCTACGATTTCGGCCTGAAGACGGTTCGTGGGTTGGGCTATTATCTGGCGTCTAAAGACCTAGAACCCAGAGATGTTTCAGGCTCAGCTAATGAGTAAAAGCCAATCGATTCGTAGCCGACTACTGTTATGGATTGGCCTGCCCTTCATCGTATTGGCTGTTCTGGCGCTAATCTCCAGCCACCTACTGCTATCCCGGCAAATCAACGCCACCTTTGATGACCTGCTACTCAATGCTGCGCAACGCTTAGAGCGGCGTATTTATACCGTCGATGGCGAGTTACGCATCAATATGCACTACTTCAGTGTTAGTACACTTGGTAGCCGGGGCGAAGGTAAAATTTTCTACCGTATCAAGGAGGCAGACGGGGGTATGATCGCAGGCTTTAGCGGTTTGGCAGATCCCCCCACAGCATCACATGATCCCATTTTTTATGATGTGGATTATGCAGGAAATGCATTACGCGCCGTAGCGCTTACCCTCCCCTTCAGCCGTGGCAACCAACCCGTCGATATTGAAGTCATCGTAGCGGAATCCAAAGAAGCACGTCACACATTAACCAACGATTTTATGGTGACCCTATCAGGGCTAATGCTGGTAACGGGACTGCTTGCCATTTCCATTGCTTTACTGGCGATTCACCAGGGGTTGGCTCCTTTAAACGCCGTTAGCCAAGCGCTGCGCCAACGTTCATCAAATGATTTGCACGCTTTAGATGATGCCGCCGCCCCCAAAGAGATTTTGCCGCTCATTCAGAGCATAAATAATTTAATGCAGCGCATGCGGCGCAGTATTGAAAGCACTCAGCAGCTCAATGCTGATGTCTCACACCAGCTCAGAACGCCTATTTCTGAGATTCGTGCTTTAACAGAAATATCTCTAAAAGAGACCCCTAAATTACCGGTTCACTCCAGCCTGCAAGAAATACAACGTATCGCTGAACAAGCTAGTCATACCGTAAAGCAGCTGCTCAAATATACTAAAACACGCAGCGAATTAGTCGACTCCTCTCATTTAGAAAGGGTCGATTTGGTCGTGATTTGCCAGGATGCTTGTGCCCAAACCGCCCCTAATATTTACCAGCAATGCCAAGAGATTGCCTTCGATCAGCATCATGCAATTCCCAAGGTCATTGGCGACCCTATTACACTGCGTTGGTTAGTCACTAACCTAATTGAAAATGCTAGCTTGCATGCAGGCGGCAGTACCGCTTATACCGGTGTCATTACCGTTGCCTTAACGGCTAACGAGCACCAAGTGACGCTAACAGTAAGTGATGAAGGCACTGGTGTAGATGAAGCGGCCATTTCTAAGTTAACAGACCGTTTTTTTCGCCTTAATAAGCACGCTTCCGGTAGCGGTTTAGGGTTGGCGATCGTCGAGCAAATCGCCACCGCACACTCAGCACAACTCCGCTTAGCCAATCGACCACAGGGCGGCTTTGAAGTCACCGTGATCTTCCCAATTACTTAATCGGTGCATTGGCGATGCGTACCATCAGCGGCGTCATAAAAATGAGTAACAATAGTCGCAATATATGATGCGAAACGACATACACCGGGTCGATATCCATCACCATAGCAATCACGGCCATCTCACCCACACCGCCAGGAATTAACGCTAGCAGTACCGCCACGAAAGCTAATTGGGTAACACTTGATACTAGCCAAGCCATCAAGGCAGCCACTACTAGTGCAAACAGCGCAAAGGTAATGCCGTAACGGCCCATACTGATCACCTGCGACCACTGAGTGCCGGAAAAACGTGCACCCATTGAGGCGCCCAATACCAGAAATGCTGCCAGTACTATCCATGTGGGTAATGAGGTTTCAAATCCCAGATTAGCGATAATCGCCCCAGCTGCCATCGGCCCTAGAAACTCCGGCAAGGGTACCCTCAATAAGCGCCCTAACCACCAACAAAGCGGTGCCAGTAGCAGCGGTAGGCTATCGATCAGGGTTAATGATGTTGGCGCGCCACTCAGCGTCACGTCATTGACAAAAAAACTCGCTAATATTGCCGCACCTGACACAACGGTGACTAAGCGCAGCGAGTGTGAAATAGCAATCCAGCGCAAATCCCCATTAGCACGTTCTGCCAGTACTAACGCTGAATTCATACTCCCAGGATAAGAGCAGAACATCGCATTCATGCGCCCAACGTTGGCGCGATTAAATATCCAGTATCCGCCAAATAACATCAGCACCATATAGACCAGCATCGCCAGCACGCTAGGGTACCAAAACACAAGCCCAGCCAACTCATCTGCATGAATTCGGCTACCGATAAAAAGGCCCAACAGCGCAATGGCGGTGCGGTGTAAGCGCTTATCGACACCGGTCTTCACGCCAGCCAATGATAAGCTCATCACCATAAATAGAGACCCCAGCATCCATGCCAGGGGTAATGAAAAAAGGGTGGCAACCCAGCCACCCAAAAACCCCAAACCAACGGTAATTACTGTTCTTTTCAACATATCAGTGACTGAGCTTATTAATCATAATTTAAAATAGGTATCATAATTGGGCAGCCTCTTGGCGTGCTTTAAGCTTCTTCATTAGTGGCTGACTAAACAACGAGATTAGCAACAGGGCGAAAATCCCTAGCGTCACTGGGCGCTCAAACACATAGGTAATGTCACCACCGCTGATTTGATAGGAGTGAAGCAAGGATTTTTCAGCCAGCGACCCCAATAGCATACCGATGACTGCAGCAGGTACTGAGTAGCCGTAGTGACGGAATATCCAACCGATCACAGCAAACACCAGCACTGTAGCAGGGCCAGTCATATTGCCGGTTAGCCCGAAGGACCCCATCACTGCAAGCACTAATACGGATGGAATCAGGTAACGCATCGGCACTTTAACGATATTGGCCAGTAACGGAATAAACAGTAAACCGATGATCACCAATAGAAACACCTGAGCAAAGTTAGCAAAAATGATCGCGTACACAACATCGGTCTGCTGACGTATAAACTGCGGCCCGCCAGTAATGTTGTGCATAGCAAACGCCGCCAGCATCACCGCTGTGGCGCCCCCACCGGGTATGCCCAGCGCCAGCAAGGTTGCCATCGAGCCCCCTTCGGAGCTGCTGTTCGCCGCTTCAGATGCCACCACGCCCTTTGGGTTACCCTTACCAAATGAATCAGGGTCGCGATCACGACGCTTGGTTTCAATATAGGAAAGCAGGTTAGAAACCGAAGAGCCCACACCAGGCACGGCACCGACTAACACGCCGATTAAGCCACCGCGAACCATTACCACGGGGTAGCGCATTGCCATTTTGCAGCCTTCGAATATCTCGCCAATTTTTACTTTACGATCATCGGCAGACTCAACAATGAATCCTTTATTGGCTAGCTTAAAAAGTTCAGAGGCTGCAAACATACCCATCATGGCAGGAATAACGGGCACCCCATCCAATAGATAAGTTTGCCCCATCGTGCCGCGTGCCAAGCCAATTTCGCTGAATCCAATCGTGCCGACTAACAGCCCGATAAACCCGGCCACTAAGCCTTTAAGCACCTGCTCGCCTTTTAGGCTAGCGATAAGCGTCATCCCCCAGAGAATAACCACAAACATCTCGGCCGGGCCTAGTCTTAGCACCATGTAGGAGAGTGGCTGAATCATAAAGAACAGCACAATGTAGCCCATCAGTGCGCCAATCACCGATGATGCTAATGCAACGCCTAACGCCTGATTATGCTGCCCCTTGCGTGCCATAGGATAACCATCAAATGCGGTGGCAATCGCCGAAGAGGTACCCGGTATATTCATCAAAATGGCGGGAATACCGGCGCCAAATGAGCCGCCCGTAAAAATAGCCGTCAAAAACAGCATGGCTTGGATAAAATCCATATACATGGTCATTGGCAGAAAAATAGCCATAGCCATGGAAATTTGTAGCCCTGGCGTAGCGCCAAAAATCAGCCCTAATATGATCCCCGGAACCACCACTAGCCAAGGGCCAAAACTGGAAAAAAGCAGATCCATACTCTGCCCTACCGCGCCAAAATCAATCATGGTTTCTCCTTAGCTGGGTAGCAGCAGCAGTGTCATGGGGTACGGCAGCATCTGTGAGAAAAAGAACGCGACGCTAAGTCCAAAAGCGACACTATAGCCACCCAGTAGCAACCAATTACGCTCACCTTTGAGGATCAAAAACAGCGCCAAAAAAACCACAGTGGCAATATCAAAGCCCAGGACTTCAAGCGACAACACGTAGGCGGCAAATAAGCCCACCACGGGTAATGTTTTATGCAGCGGCTCTTCTTCAGTAGAGCGGAACAGCGAGCCATGTTTTATGCGCAGGATTAATTCAAGTGCAATAATCGCCAACACAATGACCGCAAGTGGCAGTATCAGCAGCAGGTTTTGCGGGCTAGCGGATACGCTAATAGCGTCTAATAAATACCAAAGCGTAAAACTAGCCAGCCCCATGAGAACGATGAAATCCCCATAGTCACGTTTATATTCAGACATGGTAAAACCCCATGCTGCCCCTTCATTAAGGTGAAGGGCCAGCTATCATGGAAGGATTAGTTAATTACGATTAATACGGGGAACTCAGTTAAGCAGGTGAGCGTACTGCTCGAATACTTGGTAGTTTTCGCGCATCAACTCATTGGAGCGTTCTGGGCCTACCCAAACACCCCCCATTTCGTTGCGCTCCAATTGCTCTTGAACATCCTTACGAGCGAGGGCGCTTTGGATTGCTGAAGAGAGTTTTTCAAAACGCTCAGGATGTTGGCGCTCCATTTCACTGGTGACCGCAAAACCACGCATGGAACCCTGCAGTACCGGCACTTCAAGATCCATCGGTGCTAACGCTTCATTGATTGGGGGCGCATCCCACTGCTCAATGCGCTCATCGTTCACAATCGCCAGCGGCGTTAGAAATTCGCGGATACCCTCACTACCCTGGGCACTGATAGAGACAAAATCCACCTGACCACCCGCCACAGCGGAACGTGCTTCGCCACCGCTGTTATAGGTCACCAAATTCAGGTTCTCCTGAGGGATACCCGCCTGATCAAGCAGTAAGCGCACCATCAAGTGACCAGCAGACCCTTGCACTACCGCGCCACGCACCTGCCCTCTCTCTTCACGAATGGCTTCCATGAGGCTAGGCAAATCTTCATAACCGCTGTCTTTATTCGCCGCGATAATGTCTAGGTCGAACCACTGAAAGTTGATGTAGGAGAAATCATCGACGCTAAAATCGGCACCGCCAGTAAGTATCGAGTTGGTTAAGTAAGGAGCAAACGTGGAGGCATATACGTTGTAACCGTCATCAGGAACATTCAGAACGTAGTTCGAAGCTACCTGCGTTCCAGCGCCTGGACGATTCGTTACCTGAATAGGCACACCTATCTCTTCAGAGATAGGCCCTGACATAATGCGAGCCAAGCGATCTGCGCTCCCACCAGTGCCAAACCCCACCACCATATTAAGCGGCCGTGTGGGATAGTCTTCAGCCGCAGCAGGCAGCGCGATAGCGAGTGAGGCAACAACGGCTGTAGCCCCTGCTAACAAGGATTTAAAGTTGAGCGATAAAGAAGTAGTGTGACTGTTAGGCATAGCGGGCTCTCTTTTTTATAAGATTGTTACGTTTTGAAACAGGTCTTCACCTGTAAGCCTAAGACGCTACCCCACGAAACTGTCACCAACCTTGCATAGTGCGAGAACGCAACTAAAGTCTAGTCCTCACTCAAGACCTGTCGATTAAGAAATGCGATGCCTGCCTCAATAGCGCTGCCACGAAGGAGAAAGCTGGCAAAGTGGCCCCGGAAGTTTTGCAGATAAAGCTCGCTCTCGATGTTGTTGTCTTGAAGCGCTTGGTAAAAGTCTGTGGCGTGATCCACGGGCACTAATCGGTCCCACTTACCGTGGAATAGAAAAAACGGCGGTGCCTGTGGGGTTATATGCCGGGCGGGTGACGCTAGTCGATACACTTCATTCTCTTCAGCACGGGTGCCGCCGATAAAGTCGACCACCAGTCGGCCATCGTCGAACTTAAGTAGATCGCTGGGCAGCCCGCCAGCCAGCACAGCGGCTAAACGACTTTGCTCGCCACCGTAAGGGTCGGCCAGCGGGCCTTCCACACCGGCCAATGCCAGCAAACTTACTAAATGCGCACCGGATGAAAAGCCCACGCCCACAATACGATTTGTATCGACCTGCCACTCATCGGCATCGGTGTGAATCCATGCCATAGCTTGCTGCAAATCGTGCAGTTGATTAGGAAAGCGGTACTTCGGCGCAAAGCGGTGCTCAATATTGACCGCAACATAGCCCTGTCCCGCTAGCTGTTCGGCAATACCTTGCATATCTTCTGGCGTGCGATTGCGCCAACCGCCACCACTGCAAAGGCCGCAAGCAACAGTACACCTACCAGGCGAGCGGCACGATGCGCCCCGAGCAGAATGACCAAATGGCGGCGACCTACGCGGCGGTCGGCGTCACGGTCGGGCAGCTGGTTGAGCAACAGCAGCTCGCTCACCAGTAGCCCGACGACCAGGGACACCCACAGCGAGGTCGCATCCGGTGTACCGCCAAGTGCCAGCATGGTGCCAAGCACCATCAACGGGCCGAAGCCCAACCCCGGTGCCATAAGGCAGACCCAGGGGGAGCGGGTGAGCCAACGCGTGTAGGCGACGACCAATGCCAGCCCAGGCAGGCCCACCGCGAGCATAGGCCAGCCCCGCCACCACAAGAAAGCCACGCCGATAATTGTTACTCCCGCCAACGCGACGAGTCCCGCCGCCAGCACTGCAGGAGCCGCCCCGGGAGCAGCAGGCAGGGCTCCGCTACCGCCGGAAAAGGGTGTGCGTTGAGTGAGATGATCCAGCCCCGAGCGAAAATCGTCATACTCGTTGAGCAGATTGACCGCGGCATGAGCCAACAGACCCCCCACCAGCACCAGCACCACCTCGGTGAGAGAGAGCGGCACCGGCTGGCGGGCCGCCAGGGCAATGCCGAGCAGCACGCAGAGCGGCGCCAACACCAGGAAGCTCGGGCGCGTAGCCCTCAGTACCGCGAGTCGGTAGATTTGCCGCATTATCGAAAGATCCTCTGGTTAATGATCAAAATTGATTGAAACAAGGATCTCAACCGAGAGTATTCCACTTCAAGCATTAAGGCGGATGACCGTTTGTTTTTTGATATAGATCAAGATCACTCATGATAGCCTAAGCAATACTAAAGGTTCTATCGAAGGTTCCTTACATCCAGGCTCAGGAGTTCTCATGACAAGAAAAGATCAAGACAAGGGTGCCTCCCCTTGGCTGGTTCTCGGGGTGCCGATCGCCCTCGGGCTGGCCTGGGTGACCCAAGGCACCGGGGTGATCGAGAACGATCTCGAACGCAATATCTGGATTCCCGATGAGCTGACCATGCCGCTGCAGGTGCAGGCCGCCTACAACGGCGAACAGATCTTCTTCCGCTATCGCTGGCCTGCATCTCAGCCCCATGTCTATCACGACATGCTGCGCTACGAGGACGGCGAGTGGATTCGCCACGGCCGCTCGGTGCCAGGGCCTGATCCAGATGGTACCTACGAGGATCGAGTAGCCATGCTGGTGGACGATGGCGGCGTCCCTCAGTTCAGCCGCTATGGCGGCTATATTACCGTCGGCGACCAGATGCGCTTCTTCTCCAACTCCGCTTCACCGGCTGATGTACGGGCGCATCCACACCTTGGTGAAACCCTCGGTGAGAGCGATGTTCGCAAGTACCTGCCCGCCACGCGAAGCGACCAGAATGACTGGCGCAGCGTAGTCGATGCTGACGTGCTACAAGCTCAACGGGAGGCCGGCTATTTTCTGGATCTCTGGCACTGGCGTGCCGGTCGCTCCAATGCCATTGGCGCCTCCGATGACCAGTGGGTCGGCGACTATCGCCACGGCGATGCCGGCAGCGGCCCGTTCACCACCAACTGGGACGGCGACAATAGCCAGCCGCGCTGGATGCTCGACCCAGACCAGACCGGCCAGCGCGCGCTGCGCTGGGAAGATGTGACCTCAGGGGGCGTTGATTTCGACGGCATCTACTACCTCTCCGAGGACAACCGCACCGATTTCGACCCCGACCACGACTGGCAGAACGGTGATGTCATCCCACGGCGCCTGCTGCGTGAGCCGGCCGGTTCCCGCGGCGATATAAGGGTGCACGAAGGCCCTGCCCGCTGGGAAGATGGCTACTGGGACGTGACCCTGATCCGCGACATGGATACCCGCAGCCCGCTGGACGACAAGGCGTTCCGCGAACAGGGCGTGTACGACATCGGCATCGGCGTCTATCGCAACGCCACCGGGAGCCGCTGGCACTACGTATCGCACCCCTACACGGTAGGCCTGGGACGCGAGGCGGACTTTCAGGCCATGGCGTTCGACGGGGACTCACCAGACTGGTCGAATGACTGGTTCGATATGACCCTCTTCTACCCCGGCCAAGTCGACTGGCCGCTGCTGGTCAGCCGCGCCCATGCGGGTGCCGAGGATATCGCCGAGGGTAAGCCAGTGCGCCCCCGCCACAGCGAGAAGCAACTCGCCCTCTACGGGGTGGAGATGGAATTCAACGACGCCATCACCTCGCGCTGGTTGATGACACTGATCGCCGGCTTGATCGCCATGCTCGGCACCACTCTCGCCCTGCTACCTAGCTTCCGCTCCACTCGTCAAGGAGACCGCTCATGAACGGCACTCATGCCATGCTCTCCCACTTCCCGGTGGGCTTCTGGGCCCTTTCTACCCTGATGATCCTCGCCGGTGTCTTTATGACTGGGCGGCTGGCCGAAATCAGCCGCGCCGCCCTGCTGCCCGTACTGGTGCTCAGCCTGCTTGGGGCTTTGGCGGCTATCGTCAGCGGCTTCCTGGTCTGGCCGATGGAAGCCAACCTGGCAAGCCCCTTGGCGCGCAACCATATCCTGATGGCCTTCTGGTCGCTAGGCATCTACACCATGCTCACCGTGCTGGCCTGGAAAGCCGGCGATGCCGCCTTCCAGGGCAACCGCCGCTGGGCGCTGGTGATCCTAGCGCTGACCGGTGGCCTGATGTTCTCGGCTGCTGGCACCCTGGGCGGCCATCTGGCGGGTTCCACCACCGCCTTTTCCCAGGTGCTCGGCCTGATGGGATGGCAGGTCTACACCACCTTCTACAGCCCGCTATGGGTCGTCGTCGTGATGGTGATCATCGGCATCGCGGCCGCAGTGCTTGGCCTGAAAGGCCAGCGCAGCAGCGGCTGATTCTCTTCGCGCTTCTCGTAACCAATAAGGGCCCCGCTTCGGCGGGGTTCTTGCCGCCGGCCTCACCTATACCCCACAAAACTGTCACCCACCTTGCATAAAGCAAGAAAACACCTAACGTCTAATCCTCGCTAAATACCTGTCGATTAAGAAATGCGATGCCCGCATTAATGGCGCTGCCGCGTAGTAGAAAGCTGGCAAAGTGGCCTCGGTAGTTTTGTAGATAAAGCTCGCTCTCAATATTGTTGTCCTGGAGGGCTTGATAGAAGTCCGTTGCATGATCCACGGGCACTAACCGATCCCACTTACCGTGAAATAGGAAAAAGGGCGGTGCCTGGGGGGTTATATGCTGGGCGGGTGACGCCAGGTGATACGCTGAGCGCTCTTCAGCACGGGTGCCGCCGATAAAATCGACCACTAGGCGG
Organism: Halomonas sp. NPDC076908; assembly: GCF_050269715.1. NCBI lineage: Bacteria > Pseudomonadati > Pseudomonadota > Gammaproteobacteria > Oceanospirillales > Halomonadaceae > Halomonas > Halomonas sp. NPDC076908. The sequence continues at coordinate 117,548 of NZ_JBNNIW010000005.1, forward strand.
CCATCGTCGAATTTAAGCAAATCACTCGGTAGCCCCCCCGCCAGTACCGCGGCCAAACGGCTCTGCTCACCACCGTAGGGTTCGGCCAACGGCCCTTCTACACCGGCCAATGCCAACAAACTTACTAAATGCGCGCCAGAGGAAAAACCAACCCCCACTATGCGGTTGGTATCCACCTGCCAGTCGTCGGCATTGGCATGAATCCACGCCATGGCTTGCTGCAAATCATACAGTTGGTTAGGGAAGCGGTACTCTGGTGCAAAACGGTGTTCAATATTAACCGCGACGTAGCCTTGCCCTGCTAACTGTTCGGCAATGCCTTGCATATCTTCCGGCGTGCGATTTCGCCAACCACCGCCGTGAACCACTAATGCGGCGGGGCGCAGCGTATCGGTTGGATCATTTTCAGGTAGATAAACGTCAGCTTCCAGAGCTTGAGGCCACTCGTCAGGCGTATAGATTTTTGGCGCTAAGCGCGTAAAAGGCCGAGGTTCATGCAAACCACTACTTTCAATGGCGGGGTCGCCTTGACTAACACTGTGAGTAGCGCCGCAGCCGCTCAGCAATAGCGTGAGGGTGCCCAGGCCAGCTACACGGCGCAGGGTGGAAAGGGCGCCATGCGGTTGCCTCTCATTGCTCAACTTCACTCGCGACATTGTCTTTCTCCTTAAACATAGGTGACCCCTCACCTATCCGTTACGACCCGCTCAGCCCTAATAAGGTCACGATTGTTGCACACTCTGTGCAAACGGTTTGCACTGCACCTAGCGATACTGACATCGTCAACTCACCAGGAGAGAATTTATGAACGTTTCAAACACTCGGAAAATGTCAATTCGCCAACTGTTTGCCCCCACCCTGCTGGCTATCGCCATTGCTCCATTAGCGTTTACCGCTCAAGCACATAGCCACGGTGACCATGAAGGCCAAGGCCCTGATCGCGAACGCATGGAAGAGCGCATGGAAGAGCGCATGGAAGAGCGCATGGAAGAGCGTCGCCAGGAAGTGTACGAGCGTGCAGATATTTCAGCAGAGAAACAGGCTGAGCTTAACGCAGCACACGCGGAACATCGTGAAGCGGTGCACGCGCTGCGCGATGAGCATAAAGAGCGCGTTGCTGAAATCCTTTCTGAAGAAGAGCAGGAAGCACTGCGCACTGCCATGCGCGAAGCCCATGATGAGTATCGTGGTAAACATGGCAAACGCGGCCAGCATGGCGAAAGTGGCGATAGCGAATGAACGCTTAAAAACGTCAGCGATAGCTCCAACGCCCGGTTTCCGGGCGTTTTTTGTCTGCATGTTCATCGGCATACCGGCCGCTCCACACTTGGCCACGACTAACGCCCAGTTGTGCAACTTTTAACGCAAGCGTACCTTGATGGCTTGTTCTCAAAGGTGCTTAGGAGGCTAATAACATGTCCCGTGCTCATCGTCCCTCGGGTTACGTGTTCCCGGTGCCTGGCAGCGCTTTGCTCAGCGCTTGGCGTGAAGGCTATACGCTGGCCAAACTCAAGCGGGATGTGATGGCGGGGCTGACGATTGGCGTGGTGGCGGTACCGCTTTCCATGGCGCTGGCCATCGCAACCGGCGTGCCACCTCAACATGGGCTTTATACTGCCATCGTAGCGGGCGCGGTGATCGCCTTAACCGGCGGTTCACGATTCAATATCTCCGGCCCTACCGCCGCCTTTGTGGTCATTCTATTCCCCATTGTGGGCAACCACGGCCTGGGCGGGCTGCTAATTGCGACCTTTATGGCAGGCGCCATTTTGGTGGCACTAGGGCTATCAAGACTCGGCAGCCTGATTCAGTACGTACCTTATCCGGTGATTCTCGGTTTTACCGCTGGCATTGGTGTCGTCATTGCGCTATTGCAGTTACCTGATTTTCTCGGCTTAGCGGGGGTCGAACTAGGCGATAGCACGCCGCATAACCTACTACTGATTGGCCAGGCGCTGCCCAGCCTGTCACCGGCGGAGATTAGTGTAGGGCTTGTCACTTTGGCAGCGCTGCTGATCTGGCCCCGCTTGAATACGCCAATTCCTGCCCCTCTGGTGGGTTTGGCGGTGGGCACCCTGGCTGCAGCGCTACTGCTGATGAGTGGCGTTGAAGTCGATACCATCGCCTCACGCTTTAGCTGGGAGTTTGATGGACAAAGCGGCAGCGGCATCCCCCCTTTTGCACCTGGCTTTACCGCTCCGTGGCATTTCCCTGGCGCGGATGGCACCCCGCTTGAGATTAACTTTGCGCTGATACAAGCACTGCTTGGCCCGGCATTGGCAATCGCCTTGCTGGCAGCGATTGAATCGCTGCTGTGTGCCGTGGTGGCAGATGGTTTAACTCGCACCCGCCATGATCCTAACGCCGAGCTAATTGGCCAGGGGCTGGGTAACCTGGTGGTGCCTTTCTTTGGCGGCATTACCGCAACAGCAGCCTTGGCGCGCACTGCGACCAATATCAAAAGCGGGGCCTTTTCACCTGTTGCTGCAGTGGTGCATGCAATCGTGGTGCTACTTGCCGTGGTGGCCCTGGCGGGTGTGCTGGGGTTTGTCCCCATGGCGGCACTGGCAGCACTGCTATTTATTATTGCCTGGAACATGAGCGAGGCGCGCCACTTTGTGCATACACTAAAAAGTGCCCCTGCCAGCGATGTCTCAGTGTTGGTGATCTGCTTTGCCCTAACGGTGATTTTCGACATGGTGATTGCCGTTGCCGTCGGTATTGGCCTTGCGGCGGCGCTATTTATTCGCCGCATGGCCCAGGTGACCCATACCCAGCGCTTAGACCGACCCAATTCTGACCAGCACTTCCCTGCTGACGTAGCGCTCTACAAAATCAGTGGCCCGCTTTTTTTTGGCGCGGCCGAAAAGGCCATTGCCACGCTGCGGGTGATCGATCACGGCGTTCGGGTTGTCGTTTTGGATATGCGCGATGTGCCCAGCCTGGACACCACCGCCATGGTGGCGCTGGACACATTGCGCCGGGAGCTTGGCGAGCAAGGCGTTGGTGTTATATTTGTTGGACTGCCGCCACGTATGGCGCTGAAAATAAAGCGCGCGGGCATTAAACGCGAAGCGAGTAAACTAGCGGTCGTCAGCAACCTTTCCCATGCCGAGCGCATGGCACGCCGCTGGCTGGGTGGTAGAGCTACTGCGAATGCTGGGTAGCAGATAGGGAATGGCAAGCTTGCCATTAAAAAGGGGGAAGCTGCCTCCCCCTTGTATAGCACCCACTAAACAGCTATCAACTCGCCATATCAAGCACGATACGGCCCTCTATTTTGCCGTCGATCATGCGCTGGAAGACATCGTTGATATTGTCCAGCGTATCGGTCGCCACCGTTGCCTTGACCTTGCCTTCAGCGGCGAAGTCCAACGCTTCCTGCAGGTCGAGGCGCGTGCCAACGATGGAGCCGCGAATGGTAATACCGTTGAGCACCGTGCTGAAGATCGGCAGCGGGAAGTCGCCCGGAGGTAGGCCATTAAGCACCAGCGTGCCGCCTCGACGCAGCATGTTTTGCGCCTGGTCAAACGCCTTAGGCGATACTGCGGTGACCAATGCACCGTGAGCGCCGCCGATGGTTTTCTTCAGATAGGCCGCCGGGTCGGTGTTCATGGCGTTAACGGTTACCGTAGCCCCTAGTCGCTCGGCCAAGGCTAGCTTCCCGTCGTCAATATCCACTGCAGCAACGTTTAGGCCCATGGCTTTGGCATACTGCACCGCCATATGGCCCAGGCCACCAATGCCCGAAATTACCACCCATTGGCCGGGGCGGGTATCGGTCATTTTCAAGCCTTTATAAACCGTGACGCCGGCACACAGCACCGGGGCGATTTCGACGAAATCGACAGAATCAGGCAGGCGCCCTACATAGCCTGCATCCGCCAAGGTGTAGTCGGCAAAGCCACCGTTAACGCTATAACCGGTGTTTTGCTGGGATTCGCACAGGGTTTCCCAACCGCCCAAGCAGTGCTCGCAGTAGCCGCAGGCCGAGTATAGCCACGGCACACCGATACGATCGCCTTCTTTGACATGGGAAACGCCCTCCCCCACCGCCACGATATGCCCAACGCCCTCATGGCCGGGAATAAACGGCGGCGAGGGTTTTACCGGCCAATCGCCGTGTGCGGCGTGTAAATCGGTATGGCAAACCCCAGAGGCCGCCACTTTCATCAGTACTTCGCCCTGCTTAGGGCGCGGTACGTCGACTTCTTCTATGGCCAACGGCTGACCAAATTCGCGTACAACCGCCGCGCGCATTGTGCTATCCATGATGCAACTCCTAATGGTTTTCGATACGGCCGTTTAAGAACGGCTCTTATCGGTAGCGTCAGCGTCAGGGGAACTGACAATACCGCCCGGCTTATGCCGAGCGGTGTAGCTAGCTACATAGAATGGGAAAAGCCTGGCAGCTTAGAAGAAGCCCAGTGGGTTGATGTCGTAGCTGACCAGCAGGTTTTTAGTTTGCTGATAATGTTCCAGGGCGACTTTGTGGGTTTCGCGGCCAACGCCGGATTTCTTGTAACCACCGAAGGCCGCATGAGCGGGGTATTGGTGGTAGCAATTGGTCCAGACGCGCCCGGCTTGAATGCCCCGACCCATTCGGAAGGCGACGTTCATATCGCGGCTCCACACGCCAGCGCCCAGACCGAACTCGGTGTCGTTGGCAATCGCCAGCGCTTCTTCTTCATCTTTGAACGTGGTTACTGCCACCACCGGGCCAAAGATTTCCTCCTGGAAAACGCGCATCTGATTGTTACCTTTCAGCAGCGTGGGCTGAATGTAGTAACCATCGTTGATGCTGTCGTCCATGGTTTCTTTATTGCCACCGGTAAGGAACTCAGCCCCTTCATCACGAGCAATATCCATGTACGACATGATCTTATCAAACTGCTCTTGGGACGCCTGCGCGCCCACCTGCACATCGGTATCCAGCGGATTGCCACGCTTGATGGTTTTGGTGCGCTCAATCACCTTGGCCATGAACTCGTCGTACATGCTCTCTTGAATCAGCGCGCGCGAGGGACAAGTACATACTTCACCCTGGTTAAAGAACGCCAATACCAAACCCTCTACCGCTTTATCGATAAAGGTCGGTTCGGCGTTCATAATATCGGCAAAGTAGATATTGGGCGACTTGCCGCCTAGCTCGACGGTGGAGGGAATAATATTTTCCGCCGCGCATTTCAGAATATGCGAGCCAACGGGAGTAGAGCCGGTAAAGGCGATTTTGGCGATGCGCTTGCTGCTCGCCAACGCTTGCCCTGCCTCGGCACCAAAGCCGTTGACGATATTGAGCACGCCCGGCGGAAGCAGGTCGCCAATCAATTCGACGACTTTCAAAATCGATGCTGGCGTTTGCTCGGCAGGTTTGAGCACCACGCAGTTACCCGCCGCAAGTGCAGGTGCCAGCTTCCAAACCGCCATTAGAATCGGGAAGTTCCAGGGGATAATCTGGCCTACTACGCCCAGCGGCTCGTGGAAATGGTAGGACACCGTGTTGGCATCGATATCCGCCGCCGTGCCTTCCTGCGAGCGTATGCAGCCGGCAAAGTAGCGGAAGTGATCAACGGCGAGCGGGAGATCAGCATTGAGGGTTTCGCGCACGGCTTTGCCGTTATCCCAGGTTTCGGCAACGGCCAGGGCTTCAAGATTTTGCTCAATGCGATCGGCAATCTTCAGCAGAATATTGCTGCGCTCTTGAGCGGACGTTTTCCCCCAGGCAGGCGCCGCTTTATGGGCAGCATCGAGCGCTTTATCGATATCTTCTGCGCTAGAACGAGGGATTTCACAAAAAACGTGACCATTGACCGGGCTAATATTGTCAAAGTACTGGCCTTTCACCGGGGCCACAAATTCGCCGCCGATGTAATTGCCATAACGTTTTTCAAATGACACCACAGAACCGGTGTCACCAGGGTTGGCGTAGATCATTGTCATGCTCCTGCGTATTATGATTATTGAAGGTGCTATAACAGTGTTATTCACTAAAGCAAATGGCGATATAGCCCGATGGCAGGAGTATCCCTCATCCCTTGGTAGGAGACGCCATGTATTCCCTGTTGGTAGCAGATGATCACCCGCTGTTCCGCGACGCGCTACAAGCCGTGATTAGCGGTGGCCTGGCCGACAGCCAGCTATTGGAAGCGGATAGCCTTGGCGAAGCGATAAAACTTATTGAGCAGCATGAAGGATTAGATTTACTGCTGTTGGATTTAAGCTTGCCAGATGCAGAGGGGCTTGAAGGGCTAACAACACTGAGGGAAGCATTTCCCTGGCTACCGGTGGCGATTGTGTCTGCTAATCAAGAGCGCCAACTGGTGTTGGATGCCATTACCTTGGGTGCCGTAGGCTATATTCCCAAATCTACGCCTCGAGAAACATTAGTCGCCGCGCTGACGCAGATGCTTGAAGGCCAGCTCTATCTACCCCCCGATGTTATGCGTCGTCCAGTTCCTCGAACCACCTCAGCACCACCCGCCACCACGTCGACCAGCGAGCGCTTAGCGCGTTTAACCGATAAACAGCTCACGGTACTGGGCTGCATGGCGAAAGGCATGTCCAACAAGCATATTGCCCGGGAATTATTGATTGCAGAAACCACCGTCAAAACCCATGTGTCCGCTATTCTGCGTAAGCTAAACGCCACCAGCCGGGTTCATGCGATCGTCATTGCAGGAGAAGAAGATTTAAGCTTCCATCGCGCTAATCGCGCACGCTAGGACTTACTGAGCAGGTTACCGAGTAGCATTCTCAGCCGCAGCGGCTTTAGCGGTTTAAGCAAACAGTGCATGCCCGCTTCACGAGTCGCGCGTTTAATTTCCGCCTCGTGGTTGGCCGTGATCACGACTGCCGCCAAACCCGGGTAACGTCGTTGCAGCCGTGCCGCCAAATCAATACCGGTTTCACGATGCTCGCCCAAGTGATAATCCACCAGCAATACCGCCGGGTGTTCACCGTCACTGGCGGCTTCTAAAGCGCTTACTGTGGCGGCCGCGCGAACACGGCAGCCCCAACTACTCAGTAGCGCCTGCATACCTTCTATAATTGCCAGGTCATCATCAATCACCCATACCACGCAGCCGTGAAGCGGGTCAGGCGCCTCTTCAACCATTAGTGGGTAGCGTTTGCCTGTTAAGCCCGGCATCGCGCTTGGCGCCGCGTAGGGTACGGTGATAGAAAACAGCGCGCCCACACCAGGCCGCGAGGCAAGTGATATCGGTTGTTCGAGCATGGTGCTGATACGATCAACGATGGCGAGCCCAAGCCCTAAGCCACGGCTATGGGCGCTGCTTGGCTGGTTAACACGACGAAACTCCAAAAAAATCGCTTTACGCTGCTGCTCAGGAATACCGGGGCCAGTGTCGCCGACCATAATTTCCAACCCTTCCTTGCGCCGCCGACAGCCCAGCAACACCCTGCCATGCTCGGTATAACGCACTGCGTTACTTAAGAAGTTGCGGATCACTCGCGCCAGCAGCGCTAAATCAGACTCAACGACTACGCTGGAGGGTACATAGTGCATCACCAAACCGCGTACGCTTGCCACTTGGCGATACTCTTCGGCTAGCGCATCAAGCAACGTACTCACCGCAAAGGGGGCTTTATCAGGTTTGAGCACGCCTGCGTCCAAGCGTGAAATATCCACTAGCGTACCAATTAAGCCCTCAACATCTTTCAATGAGCGCCCTATATGGCCGACTAGCATATGCGAGGAGTCAGGGAGAGCGTGGGTTTCTAAAGCGCTGGCAAACAGTCTTGCGGCGTTGAGCGGCTGCAACAGATCATGGCTGACCGCCGCCAAGAATTTCGTTTTGGATAGATTGGCTGCTTCGGCTTCCGCTTTCGCCGCCAGTAAGCGCGTATTCACCTGACCTAACTCATCTAACGCGCGGTGCAGCGCTTCGGTGCGCTCTCGCACCTGCTCAGCTAACAGAACCGAGCGTTCGAACGCTGCATAGGGGGCACCATCGGCGCTACCGCCGGTTTCCACCCGCTCTATTAGCGCTTGGCACACCTTTCGCAGGCGACGATTTTCCTCGCGCAGCGCTATGGGGTCGACCGTGTCAGCATTTGTCGATAACTGGAAGAGATCCAAACGCCACCCCCGTAAACGTTTGATTCACATGCATACCATGATGCTGCTCGCCGTAAGTGTTAAAACCCACCACGCTAGACTGTCGCAACAGCTGTGATGCTTGATCCACCTGCTGCAGCGCTTCAAGCTCCATACGGCGTAAAAAACAGTCGCAGCCAATGATGACGCCAGGGGATCCCAAACGGGCGCTTACTCCGGCAAGCATCGATTCAAGATTGTTCAACAACGGTGCTGACTGCATAGCGGTGAGTACAATACCGTTCTCTACCGCGCAATAAAAACTCAAACTATGGTCGCTATTTACACGCTGAATTGAGCGTACATAGTGCTGCTCACCGATACGTACCGCCAATGGATGATGGGCAAACACGCCAGCACTGAGCTGCTCCGGCGTCACGCCTACCAAGTCAGCATACACCTGAGCGGCAGGCATACCATTGAGTTCGATGACCCGCCGCTGTTCACGATCCGCTTGGGTCACCACCAACTTATAGTGCAACGGGGTCAAATGATGAGTAGAAAACACCTCAAACGGTAGCCGAGTATTGATCATCACCACCACAGCGGCTCGGGTATGAAAGCATCCGTTAATATACACATGAGTATGACTTAAATGATTATCGTCTCCTGCCGAGCCGCCAAAGCTGGGAATACGCCCCAACGCGGCATCTAGGGTAGCGAGTACCTGCTCTTCACGGCTGGACAAACCATCCAGCAGGGTCAACGCAAAGCTGTGCTCGTTGATAGGAGCAAGAGCCTGTCGACGACAACGCTCCAATAGCGTATCTACCAGCGGCTGCGCCTTGGCTAATTCGAAATGGTCGAGATCATCAATCAGCGCGGTTTCAATGGCGAAAAAACGCCTATCAAATCCAATCGCTACTATTGAGCCACGATCATAACCTAGCGGGGTGATTTCACCTGCAGTGGTACATCCACTGAGCGGCGTTGGGAAAAAGTGCTCTTCAAGTGCCTCGGCCAGTGCGGCTAAATCGTACTCCGCACTACAGAAAAACAGCACGAATCCCAAATCGTCATGGCGCAGCGCGAGGGCTAACTCAGCGGCAGCGTGATAAGCATCAGCATGCTGGCTGGCTGCAGTTAGCACCCCGAGTTCAAGCGGGTAAGTGATCACTACGCCATCTCTCAAGTGCTGCATTGGTTTGTGCTGACGTTTGTTTGAGCGAACTGAATACGTCATTTAGCTGAGCTAATGTAGAGTGCTCAACCTTGGCTAAGCTCTCCAGTAGCTTCGCTTGCTCCGCAAGCTGCTCTGCTCCAACGCTTACAGATTCGCCACGCAATTGGTGAGCTAAGCGAATAACGTGATCATATGACAAAGGGGTGGATGATAAGCATGCCGACAACTGTGCGAAGTAATCACTCACTTGCTGATGATAAAGCACAAGCAGCTGGGACAGGCTCGCCTCCCCCAGCGTGTTTCTTAACATATTGAGCGTATCGGTATTAACCATAGAGGCTTCCCCTGGCAATGATGAGCCAGACGATAACAGCCGCAACGGCCCATCTTCCCCAGAAGGAAATAGCTGCAATGCCAGCACGTTGCTTAACGCCGCGAGTGACAGTGGTTTAGTAATATAATCGGTCATACCGGCCGCCAGGCAGCGCTGGCGATCATCCTCTATGCCACCTGCGGTCATGGCGACAATGGGAACGCCGGCCAACCAGCCCCCTTTCTCACGTAAGCGCTGGGTGACCGTTATGCCATCAATATCCGGCAGTTGGATATCCATAAAAATCAGATGCACTTGCTGAGTTTGTGCCATAACTAGCGCCTCATGACCATTCTCAGCGCACACTACAGAGCAACCTAAGCGCGATAATAAACCGACAGCGACTTTGCGATTGACTGCGTTGTCTTCTACTAGCAGCAGTGAGGTACCCGTAAAATCAAGACTGGGAGCCAACGGCAGTGAGGCACTCACAGGGTGCGCCTCCACCAGTGGTAGCCTGCACCAGAAGGTGCTGCCATGAGCTAAACGGCTCTGTACGCCTAGCTGACCATGCATTGCGTCGCATAGCCGCTTACAAATCGCCAGCCCCAAACCAGTGCCTCCAAAACGCCTGGAAACTGACTCATCAGCCTGTTGAAAAGGCTCAAACAGGCGCGCCTGCTGTGGCTCGCTTAATCCGCAGCCAGTATCACTCACTTCAAATATAAGCTCCTCCACTGTAGAAGAAACTCGCACATTAATTTCACCCTGGGCAGTGAACTTGATCGCGTTAGCAATCAGGTTAAGCAGAATCTGCCTTAGGCGGCCTTCATCTACCAATACCCACTCCGGAACCAAAGGGTCTATATTAACCGTGAGTAATAGCCCCTTCATTTTCGCCCGTGGCGCAAATAGCACCACCACGCTATCAATCAATGGCTTTAACGCAGTGGGCGAGGTTTCAAGGGTTAGGTGGCCTGCTTCAATTTTTGAGAAATCAAGAATCTCATTGATCATTGCTAACAGTTGATTGGCACTGTCGTGAATGGTGCGCGCATAGTCCTCGACCTGGGTGAGGCTAACCGATTCACGTAGCAGCTCGCTCATGCCAATAACACCGTTCAATGGCGTGCGGATTTCATGGCTCACCATAGCCAAAAAGTCCGACTTTGCTTGGCTGGCCGCCTGGGCCTGCTCGGCGGTCTCTTCAAGCTTCAGCCCAAGCTGCTCCTGCTGGCGCCTAATGGCTGCGCTTTCGCGCATTTCACGCACCAAAAATATAATCACCAGCAAAGCCGCTAAACTCATGCCGATAATCAGTGACATTAGCAGTTTATAGAGCTGACTAAGCTGGGCACGCTCTTCAGTTGCCGACTCAGCCAAATAACCATTGATGGCAATAACGAGCCTTTCGGTAAGTCGACCTAGCGTCTGTAGTTCAACTTCAAGACCAGCGACCGGTAGCTGCTCAAGCACGCCATAGGGCTCAAACATAGGATCTAGCACATCAAGATGCTGGTGGATTTGTAGCAGCAGCTCACGCGCAGCAGGAATCTCTTGTAACAGAGTGCTAACTTCACCTTCGTTGAGCAGCGTCATCCTGCTATACAACAACTCAAAGCGTAGATTTAGCTCGTCATGCCTGGCGGGGTCTATCTTTTCACGGGAGGCTGCGAGCAAATGGTTCAATAACTGCACCGCATCACGGTCTAATTTGTAGACGACCCAGGCGGTATCTTCGCGTAAACTTTGGGTGAGATTTTCTTGCCGCCATGCCGCCAATGTTGCTACCACTAACGCAGCGGCGAATAACAATACGGCAATGATGGCAACGAGTTTAAACCGGCGTGGATACCGCAATAAGCTGAATGTTGGCGTCGTTGAAGCGCTATCGGACATCAATCTGCATAACCTGCCATACCGCTCTAAAACGTATTTTCTCGCTTAGCATCGCTTCATCTTGGTCAAAAGGATAAAGCACCCATAAAGGGCCATACTCCCGAATGGGTATTGCGGCGTCATCTTTTGCCAGGGCTAAAATAACATCGTAATCGTAAAAATCGCTTACCGGTATTTCAGCCTCATAGCCATTAAGAGCAGCAACATGCACCGTGTCACTGTCACTACCCAGACTTGCCAACAGATCCCGCATTAATGGCCCTCTGTAGTGGCTAGTGCCCTCAGTCCAAGGCGTTCCCGTATCGAACTCATGTTGTGGCAAGGCTTCGAGCATAACGCGATCAAACTGCACCTCATCTGCCACGTTCGTGCGTTCAATATTTCCCGTGACGGTGAGAATGACTGGGCCGCTAGGTATGACCATTTGTGTGCTTGCCTCAGCTAGCCCCGTTAGAGGAGTGATAAGCGTCAGCATGGCCCACCCTATCAACAATGCTTTCACAGTGACCACCTCACAAAAGATTACTCATTGAACCAAACGCTCAAGAGTAAAAAAAGAAGACAGCTTAGAGATTACGCCATCTCCTTTATGAGGTCAGGCCAAATAGTGTTTTTTTCGTAAGCGTCGCGTTATTAACCGTTCACATTAAGTGACGACTTGGCTTTTTTCATAGGGTTCAAAGCGCACTAAGTCTTCATAAGCATGCCAGCTGGCGTGTCCTAACACAGGAAGGATCAGCGCTAAGCCAATATAAAAGGTCATTACCCCCACTAGCACACACACGGTCAAGATGACCGCCCATAGCAGCATGACGCGGAAATTACGCGCAACGCAACGCACACTGGCTTCAATACCTTCCATAAAGGTAAGGTCTTGATCCATAAGGGTAGGGATCGCCACTACGCTAATAGCAAACGCGCCAAAGGCAAGAATACCGCCCGCTACCGTACCGACAGCTAACATCCCCAGTCCTTCCGGTGTGGTTAGTAGTGAGGTGTAGAGCGTGGCAGGACTTGGCACTTCAAAGCCAAAAAAGAGCGCAAATAGCAGGGTGGCTAATCGAATCCAGGCGAGGAAGAAAATCATCATCATCACGCCCATCATCGCTAACTGACCCGCATGAGGTTTCCAGCTCCCAAAAGCATCACCTAAGTTGGGCACTCGCCCACGCTCAAGAGCGCGACTAATACCGTAAGAGCCCACGGCAACAAGGGGCCCAATAAACATAAAGCCCGCAATCATTGGCAATAGCCAATACCAATAACCGAGCGTAAATGCTCCCACCGTAATCGCAATACTAAGACCTACCCAAAACATGCCATAAGAGAGGCTTACCGCCGTTGCATGACGAAAGTCCTCTACGCCCGCAGCTAACCATGCCCTTGGCCGTTCAAAGCCCACCTTATTAATGGTAATTTTCACACTGGGCGCATTTGAATGGTCATTTGTTTTTGTAGTAGCCGCATTCATGGCGTTACTCCTGTTGTTCCTAATAGAGATCCTGATAAATACTCAATTCAGGATTTACCTCAAAGCATCAACCTACTTTTTCAATTCAGATTGAAGGTATTAATGCCAACTTAATGACTTAATACTCTATTAATGTAGCCGACCTGATGTCGCGAGGCGCTCATCGATAGGTTATGCGTACAAAAATTCCTCCACGGGGGGCGAAAGCACCAATTAAATTGTTGGGTTAGCAATTAACGATATACCTAAAAATAAAAAAACTCCGGGTTGTTAATCCGGAGTTTGCGTTGCTAACTGCACCAATAATAGGCAACAACAGTACTTTTAGCGCACGATCATCACTGATACCTTGGCATGATGCACAACGTGCTCAGCGTTAGGACCAAGTACGTAATCAACAAACTTACGCTTCGTGTGGGACGCCATCACGATCAGATCGACATTGAGCTTTTTACCGACCTTAATAATTGCCTCCCACGGCGAACCATCCACTATGACACTCTGCGTTTTTATGTTTTCAGGCACATGCGTTTTAATAAATTCACGCTGCGCCTCCTTAATCACCTCATGCGCCTTTTTGGAGAAGTCTTTGGGAAAATAAGCGCCCACCATGGGCATCTTAAATTCCGGTAGTACCGTCACAATATGAAGTGACGCTCCAAAGGTTTCACATAAGGTGATCGCGGTTGGCAGCGCCTTCACCCACGAAGCCTCTTCATTTAAATCTATAGGCAGTAGAATCTTCTGGTACATCGTGACCACCTTTAAGCAGACGTTACCGCTGCCCCATCAGAAGGAAGATTGTTACGCCGACGACGCTGCATCAGTACCACAAACGCAAACACTAAAAATGCAGGTATCCATATCCACTCCTTGGTCCAGCGATCTACTGGCGCAAGCACTTCAAGAATCTCTTGATCAAAGTCAAAGCCCAAATCTGCGGCTTGGCTACCAAACTCAACAAAATCCACGGTAGCTTCATCGCCATCGACCCACAGCTCCATACCCAACGCTTCCATACGCTCTTCAGCCGTATCGCCACGCGGTACCGGAACCAGAATGTAGGTCGTCATTGGGTCGCCGTAATCATTCTCGCCTGCAATCCTCACCCGCAGGTTACTGCCATCCTCAACGCTTCCGAGAGCTTCAGCAAACTGTGCGGGAGGCACTGACTCATAGGGATCATGGATCCGATCCATCCAGAAACCTGGGCGGAATAGCGCAAATGCCACCAGCAATAGCAGCAGCGACTCATACCAACGGCTACGTACAAGCATAAAGCCTTGGGTACCCGCCGCGAATATCAGCATCGCCACCGTTGCTACAATAAACACCACTATCCCCTGCATTACCGTGACATTAATCAACAACAGGTCGGTATTAAAGATAAACAGGAACGGTAGGGCTGCTGTGCGCAGGCTGTAATAGAATGCCTGGAAGCCGGTACGTAACGGATCACCCCCAGAGACCGCCGCTGCAGCAAACGAGGCCAGCCCCACGGGCGGCGTCACGTCCGCCATAATCCCGAAGTAGAATACAAACAAATGCACCGCTATTAGCGGGACAATCAGCCCGTTTTGCTGGCCTAGTACCACAATCACTGGCGCCATTAGTGCAGATACTACGATGTAGTTCGCAGTGGTCGGCAAGCCCATGCCCAAAATCAGACTGAGTAGCGCAGTTAGCAGCAAAATCATCATCAGGTTGCCACCCGAGAGAATCTCCACTACATCCGCCAGCACCAAGCCCACCCCAGTTTGTGATACAGCACCCACAATGATACCCGCGGCGGCTGTAGCGATACCGATACCGATCATGTTACGGGCACCGGCAACAAGGCCATCCCATAGGTCCTTAAAACCCTCTTTGACGTCAGCGGCGAACTTGCTATGACCACGGAAGAACGCGATAACCGGACGCTGAGTCACCATGATAAAGATCATAAACATGGTCGCCCAAAATGCCGACAGCCCTGGCGACATGCGCTCCACCATCAAACACCATACCAATACAATCACCGGCAGAATGTAGTGCAGGCCGACCATTACCGTGGGGCGTGTTTGGGGCAGGATTAACACTGCTGATTTAGGGTCATCCAGTTCAAGTTCGGGGTAGTTGGAGCTAACTTTTAGCAAGCCTATATACACCACGGTCAAGCCTATCGAGACGACCCATGGGGTCGCATCACCCAATACTGGTTTAAGCCAACCAAGCCCGTAATAAACGGCAAACGAGAGGGCCATCAACAAAATCAACCCGGTCAAGAAACCAAGGATCTTATTCAGCAGAGGCCGCGCTGGGTTACTCGAAGGCAACCCTTTCATGTCCGCTTTTAACGCTTCAAGGTGAACAATATAGATCAGCGCAATATAAGAAATAATGGCAGGTAAAAATGCGTGTTTGATGACTTCCACATAGGAAATGCCAACGTACTCCACCATCAAAAACGCTGCCGCGCCCATGACGGGCGGCATAATTTGACCATTAACAGAAGAAGCCACTTCAACAGCCCCGGCTTTTTCTGCACTAAAGCCAACGCGTTTCATCATCGGGATCGTAAAAGTACCCGTGGTTACCGTATTGGCAATCGACGACCCTGAGATCAAACCGGTTAGCCCAGATGCAACGACAGCAGCCTTGGCCGGACCACCTTTAAAGTGCCCCAACATAGAGAAGGCAACTTTAATAAAATAGTTACCTGCCCCTGCTTTATCGAGCAGCGCACCAAACAACACAAATAGGAAAACAAAACTTGTCGAGACGCCCAGCGCAATACCAAACACCCCTTGAGTACCTAGCCACTGGTGATTAATCAGGCCGCCTAAACTCACCCCGCGGTGGGCTAAAATGCCCGGCATATAAGGGCCAAACAGCGAGTAAGCAATAAAAACAGCAGCCACTACCATTAACGGTGGCCCGAGGGCACGTCGGGTCGCCTCCAGCAGCATAATAATGCCGACCACTCCAATCACGATGTCTTGGGTGATTGGGCGACCCGGACGCTGTGCTAAATCGGAGTAAAATAGGAACAGATAAGCACCGCAAAAAGTCGCCACGGCGGCGAACGCCCAGTCCTGCAGTGGAATACGGTCTCTAGGAGAACGCTTAAGCGCAGGGTAGGCCATAAACGCGAGAAATAGCGCAAACGCTAAATGAATGGAGCGCGCCTCGGTCGCACTAAAAACACCAAAGCGAAATAAATACGGGAGCGGTGAAGCTATCCAAAGCTGAAACAGCGACCAGATCGCTGCAATGCTTACCAACAATGTACCCGGCACCCCTACCGGCTTTCTTGCCCCTGAATCGCTAGAAGCGACCATATCCTCCAGGTCTTGTTCAGAGGCCGCCGAAGGTTGTTTGTCATCACGCATAAGCTTGCCCTGCCTAATGGTCAGCGCTGACAATCAGCGCTTTCAACAAGAAGCGCGGACACCTGGGTTATCAATCACCAGGAGCCCGCGCTTTACTACTGTCGGTGAACACTGTTCACCTGTCGATCTTTACGTTGCTACCGACCTTTACGTTGCTACGTAGCGCTTATTCGATCCAGCCACGCTCACGGTAGTAACGCGCTGCACCGTCGTGAAGCGGAGCAGTTAAACCGTCAGAGATCATGTCTTCTTCGTTCAGGTTTTCAAACGCAGGATGCAGGCGCTTGAAACGATCGAAGTTTTCAAAAACGGCTTTGACCGTTTCGTAGATAACGTCTTCATCTACATCTGTAGAAGAAACAAACGTGGCAGCAACACCGAAGGTTTCAACGTCTTCGTCATTACCGCGATACAGGCCGCCAGGAATGACCGAACGCGTGTAGTACGGATACTCTTCAACCAATGCGTCAATCTCATCGCCAGTCACCGGCACTAGGCGAGCATCAATAGTGGTGGTGGCTTCTTGGATAGAGCCGTTCGGGTGACCAACAACATAAACCATGGCGTCGATGTTGTTGTCGGACAGTGCAGCGGCCTGCTCAGCGGCATCAAGCTGTGAAGCCAGTGCGAAGGTGTCTTCATCCCAACCGAACGCATCCATGACCACATCCATGGTGTTGCGCTGGCCAGAGCCTGGGTTACCGATGTTGACACGCTTGCCAGGAAAATCGCTGATGTTCTCAATGCCGGAATCGGCACGGGCAACAACAGTTAGCGGCTCACCGTGCATGGTGAACACGGCACGCATATCTTCCCAAGCGCCCTCTTCTTCGAAGTTAGCTTCGCCGTTGTAAGCACGGTACTGAACATCAGACTGAACAACGCCCATGTCCAGTTCGCCGCTCTTCATGCCGTTAACGTTGGCAACTGAACCACCGGTAGAAGGTGCGTTACAGCGGATATTGTGGTCATCACTGCCACGGTTAACCATACGGCAAACCGACTGACCTACGACGTAATAAACGCCGGTTTGGCCACCGGTACCAATGGTGATGTAGCGATCCTGGGCAACGGCTGGGGAAGCAAACGTTGCCGCAGCAATCATCGCGCCAGAGAAGGCTGCGGTGGAAAATACATGGCGTTTCATGAACACACCTCTTTATCTTGATTTTATGAGCTTATTTGATGTTATTAACATCGCGCGTCTTGTTCTCACCTGGTGAACCGTTCCCTCAGGTGGTTTATGCTAAAACGTTTTTCAAGACAGTCTGTTACAAGCAGCTATTTTCAAACGGATATATAGCTCCCTGCTAATACTACTTTAGCGAAAAACAAAGCATTTAGCGAAAAAAAGCACTTTCGAAGCAAGGCAGCTACGCCATCTCCCATTTAAAGCACTTTCCTACGCTGTTAGATAGTAGTTTAGCGCTAGGTAACGTTTAGTAAGCGTTAACAAGCATGCCATTTTGGCATAGGGGATAAGGATGCTAGCGACTCACTCGACACCGGCTGCTTTTGCATTATCGACTGCCTAGTCGGTGGCGAGCGTGAAGTTTAAATGTTGTAGCCCAACACGCTGGGTAACCACAGCGCGATAGCGGGGAAAATAGCTACCAGCGCCAGCGCACAGCCCATCGCCACGACAAATAACAGCGCCCATCCAACGGTATGCTCCAAGCGAATTTTGGCTATTTCAGTGGTTACCATTAAATTTACCGCTACCGGCGGTGTAAACTGGCCAATCGCAATGTTCATCGCTAATAAAATCCCAAACCACACCGGATTCCATTCAAAGTGCTGCATAACGGGTATCAGGATCGGCATCATGATTAGATAAATCGATATGGCGTCCAACAACATCCCAGCGACCAGCACCGCTAGCATTACCAAAATCAGCAGCAGCACGCCGTTATCAGTCAGGCCAATTATCCACTCTGCTAAGTGGCGAAAGGTGCCCAGCATGGTGCCCGCCCAGGCAAAAATACCAGCAAGCGCAATAATCAGCATCACCACACCAGAGATAATTGCCGCCTCGCCCAGCAATTCCCATAAATCTCGCAGCGAAAGCTCACGGGTGAGGAAAAGGCCTACGAGTGCGCCATAGGCTACCGCCACCACAGCAGCTTCAGTGGGTGTAAACAGCCCAGAGCGTAAGCCCCCCAGTATCAGCACTGGAGCAAACAATGCAGGTATCGCCTGCTTAAACGTAGTTCGCACACTAAGCTGCTCGGCCCCCTCTACCGGCGCGCCTCCTTCCCAGCCGTAGCGTTTGGAAACAAGCATCGCAGGCACTAACAGCGCCAGTCCCGCCAAAATACCGGGAAAAAGACCAGCGGCAAATAGCGCACGCAGATCAACTCCGGGTACGACGATTGAATAGAGGATCAGCGCCACTGAAGGTGGTATGAGGATAGCGGTAGAGGCAGAAGCGGCAATTAGCGTGGCCGAAAACGGCTTGGGGTAACCCGCCTTGGTCATACTGGGCAGCATGACCATCGCCACAGCCGCCGCATCGGCGGGCCCTGAACCACTCATGCCGCCCATAATCATACAAACCAACACCGCCACCAACGCCAGGCCACCATGGCGCGGGCCAATCAGTGCCTGCGCAAAACGCACTAAACGCAGCGCCACCCCTGAGCGCTCAAAAATAAGCCCCGTTAATATAAACAGCGGAATCGCAATGAGCGGATATTTAGCGATGCTGTTGTACGTATTGGTGCCAAGAGTCGCGAGCATATCTGGCGATAGCCCGATCACAATGCCCACTGCCCCGGAGAGCGCTAGCGAAAACGCCACCGGCACGCCTGCAATCAGCAGCCCTGCAAAGGCCAAAATCATCCATACATCAGGGCTCATCGGAGAGTCTCCCGGTCAAGCGGTCACGGGTTTGTTGAATTAATCGCCACAGCATGGCGAGGGTCAGCACGGGTAGCCATACCAAATACCACCACTGTGGTAGGCCAAGCCCCGGCGATAGCGACTCCCACTGCTGCTCCTGCCAGGCAAGCTTGCCGCCGTACCACGTAATTAACCCCAGTACGATGACACCGCATAGCGCTTGAAAAAGGATTAATAGCGTTCGGTAATGGGGCGGCAGCATCCGCTCTAGAAAGCTAATGCGGATATGTCGGTTGCGGCGCAACGCCACGGAAGCGCCCGCAAAGGTCAGCACCACTAACAGAAAAACTGAGAATTCTTCAGTGAACGAGAAGGACCCACCGGTAATGTAGCGAGTGATGACATTTCCTAAACTGATCAACGAGATAATGATTAATGCCAGCGCGCCCAGCCAGCGCTCAAGGCGTGCATCAGGAAAGCCTTTCATGGCAGCCTCATAGCAAAAAAACTCCCAGCTCTAAGGGCTGGGAGTTAAAACATTAAAGGTAACTAGCGCGCGTCGATGGCGGCTTGGGCAGCGTTCACCACCTCTTCACCGATACGCGGCGCCCATTTTTCATAAACGGACTGAGTCGCCTCAACAAACGCTTGGTACTGCTCATCGGTTAATTCAGTCACGGTCACACCGCGCTCTTGAATCGCCGCCAAGCGCTCTCTCTCCTGCTCACGGGTCATGGCAATTTCCCACTCACCCGCTTCACGAGCCGTTTCACGCAGCATGGTTTGCTGCTCTTCATCCAGGGACTGCCAGACGGTCTGATTGACCGCAAAAATCAGCGGATCATTCATGTAATTCCAGAGTGTTAAATGCTCCTGACCCACTTGATCAATCCGCGCCACGTCAAACACCGAAAGCGGATTTTCCTGGCCATCCACCGCACCCGTGGTTAGCGCTGGCTGAGCGTCAGTCCAGCTCATTTGCGTGGGGTCAGCGCCAAGGGCTGAGAAGGTATCCTGGAACAGCGGCGAACCAACAACGCGGATTTTCAGGCCGTCCAAATCATCTGGCTGAGTGATCGCCCCGCGTGAGTTAGAGACCTGACGAAAGCCATTTTCGCCCCAGGCCAGCGGAATAACCCCGCGGGACTCAATGGCTTCAAACACTAACTGACCCGCTTCACCACCCGTGACAGCATCGACGGCAGCTTCATCGGGAATGAAAAACGGCAACGAGAACAGATTCAGTTCCGGCACCTGGGGCGACCAGTTAATCGTTGACCCGACTGCAGCGTCGATTAACCCCGAGCGCATAGCGGAAAATTCACGGGTTTGATCACCAGAAACCAGTTGAGAATTAGGATAAACGCGCAGCGTTAACTCACCGCCGCTGCGCTCCTCCACCAGCTCAGCCCACTTCTCCGCCGCTTGCCCCCAGGGGAAAGCGTCAGATAAAACGGTGGAAACCGAAAGTTCGCGGGCTTGTGCAGAAAGCGAAGCGGAAAGCAGTGCCGCCCCGGCCAAGCCGGCAGTGAAACGAGCCATAGAGCGTGTCAGCGTCATGGTAGATCCTTTTTTAGCTATTTTTATGTTGTGCGTTTTATAGCGCGCGCGGTAGCTGTCGTAAGGCTGCGAGAAAGCCACACTTATTGTATGCACTTAGCGCGGGAAAGAAAGACGCCTAAGGTCGGCATGGCTGGATGAATTTCGACTACAGCATACTGTAGAGCACTACATTTAATTATCATGTTCCGAGAAGTGCGCAAACGCTTGCTCGCCGGTCATGGTCGGCGTCTCATTGGCAAAGTCGTAATAGTCTGGCTTTTGCTCGATGAATATCTGACTGCTCATTTCAAAGTTAGCGCCCTGCTGGAAAAGCCCGGCAGAAAGAGCGTACTCATCAGAAGAGAGCAGATGGTAAAACAAGTGCGTTCCACAGATGGAACAGAACCCGCGCTCGGCCCAGTCCGATGACGGATAGGTGGTGGGCTTTTGTTTACCACCGAACACAACATCAGTTCCACAATGTACTGCCAGCATGGGGCCACTCCCCCAACGCCTGCACGTTGTGCAGTGGCAAACATCGATTTTAGCTTGGTCGGCGATTGAAACTTCGATAGCACCGCAAAGACATGAACCTTCCATGATTTACCTCCTGCGTTGATAGGGCTCGTAAGTAGCTAAAGTGAAGAATCTAAAAACCGCAATGCCCGCGAGAACGTTTTGGCCTTAGCCATACTACCCTCTCAAAATTACTTGGTGATATTGCAGCGGGGAAAAAACTTTTGAAGATCATTTTCTGTCAGCCACCAGCCAAGAATAGTTACCGAGTGAAACGGTAAAGAATTGCTGACCTGGGTACTTATGCCTATTTAGGCCGAGCTTCACATCTTCGGCGACCACTCCTTGCACTATCACTTTTGTACTCCCCCAAGCTGTTACAATAGCTGTCTTTTTTCTAGCCATGGACATCAACGTGCCTTTACGCGACCTGCTACTCGGCCTGTTTGTTATCGCTATTTGGGCGCTGAATATCATTGTGATCAAGGTGGGCGTGGCGGAGCTGCCGCCGCTGTTAATGACTACGCTGCGCTTTATGCTGGTGGCGGCGCTATTGGTGCCGTTCTACCCGGTGGCGCGCGTGCAACTGCCGTTTTTGCTGCTGCTATCGGTGACCTTTGGTAGCCTGCACTTCGCGCTGCTATTTATTGGTTTGGAGCACGCCGAGGCAGGAACAGGGGCGTTGCTGGTGCAGATGGGCACGCCCTTTGCCACGCTATTGGCAGTGGTGTTTCTTAAAGAGAAATTGGGGCCCAAACGCATTGTAGGGCTGCTGCTCTCATTTGCGGGGATCATTGTGCTAGCAGGCGGCCCCACCTTACCGACGCCTCTCCCTCTGGCGATTCTGTTATTAAGTGCCTTTGGCTGGGCGGTGTCGCAGCTGTTGATTAAGCGCGGCCCACCGATTGCGCCGCTGGCGTTAGCAGGTTGGGTGGCGCTGTTTGCAGTGCCGCAAGTGGCGCTGGGTTCATGGCTATTTGAAAGTGGCCAGTGGCAAGCAATGCAACAGGCTACTTGGCTAGGCTGGGGGTCGATGGTGTACACCGCAGTGATGTCATCAATAGTGGCCTACGGGATTTGGTACGCACTGTTACGCCGCCACCCTGTTAATCGCGTTGTCCCGATGACGCTGCTCACACCGGTGTTTGCAGTCGGCCTAGGCGCGCTATTAATGGGCGACAGCCTAGGCTTTCATAAGTTGATGGGTGGTAGCCTCGTGGTCGCAGGCCTTGCTTTGATTGTGCTCAATATCCGCTGGCGACCACGCTTAGGTTAATCAGCAGGCTGACAATAACCGGCTATTTCAGGAACGGATACACAATCACCCACTTTGATACCGCGCTCGGCAAAGTAGCCAGCGTTCACTTCTAACGCTGAGTAGAAAGCTGCACCTGCCGGGTAGGATGGGCAGTCTCGTGGTGTGGAGGACTCACAAGGCTGCATGGTATTAATCGCCACAATTCGGCCTTGGCCATCGATATAGGCAATATCAAGGGGAATCAGCGTGCGGTACATCCAAAAAGCGTTCTCAGCAGGTTGCTCGGTTTCAAACCGAAACAGCATGCCACTCTCTTCTGGCATACTTTCGCGCTCCATTAAGCCGCGCTGACGTTGGGCAGTGGTTTCCGCTACTTCGACCTGTAGACGGTGAGGACCACCCTCGCTATGGATGGCCAGCGCCAGGGTCTGCATGCTTGTTGACGCCGCTTGCCCCCAGGCGAAGGAGCTTAGTAACGAAAGGGGCATGAGTGCCGCCAGCGGTAACAGTAACGACGCTTTGAGCAGTGTGCGACGCGAGTGATCCATGCTTACTTCCTTTTGTCATGCGCATCTGCGCGAACTTGGTGGCCTAACATCAGGTGAATGCCTGTTGCCAGTAGCGAAACGTTCACCACAGCCCCGCTGATTAATTGGTTACGACGCGCAGCATGGGTGGCGATATCGAAACGTAACATATCACCATGGTTGACGCGCAGCGAAACTGACGTGATGCCGCCCAACGCTACCAGCTCACTTACCGTGGCCGTTATTGGGTTCTCACGCTCCCCCTGGGATGGCCGGTCACGGCGGTGAAGCACAATATCGGATGGCGGCAGGTACCAAGTCACTTTTTCACCGATTGTCAGATCGATAAGCCCACCGGCTACTTCCAGAAAACTTTCCCCCCACTGTAGCCGACGCTGGCCATCCACCTCGACCACCACACCTGCAAATAAATTATGGCGGTCTAGCAGGCGCGCCACCAGCGGTGAAGCGGGCCGACTAAACAGCACCTCTGGCGTGTCCTGCTGAAGACTTACGCCGTTATGCAGCACACAGATTTGATCGGCGAGCGCAGTAGCCTCTTCCAGGTCGTGGGTCACCAGCACGATGGGGATCTCGATCTGCTGGCGAAGCAGCGCCAGCTCGCGCTGTAAGCGCCGCCGGGTGACTTGGTCCACCGCCGAAAAAGGCTCATCGAGCAACAGTACCTGGGGCTCACGTGCTAACGCACGCGCCAGTGCGACCCGCTGACATTGCCCACCGGAAAGCGCATTGGGGTAACGCTCACCCAGCCCTTCCAGGCGCACCTTGGTTAGCCACTGTTCGGCCTGTTCACGGCGCTGGGGTTGGGGTAAATGGCGTAGCGGTACTTGAATATTTTCCAGCGCTGTAAGGTGTGGAAACAGCGCATAGTCCTGAAACACAATTCCCACACGGCGGTGCTGGGGTGCGAGTGAACGCTTACCTGCGGCGTCAAACCAAACGTCGCCAGCACAGCTTATCTGCCCATACTGGGGCTGATAGAGTCCAGCGATGGTGCGCAGCAGCGTTGTTTTGCCGCTGCCAGAAGGCCCAACCAGCGCCAGCAGCTCTCCGGGCTGGCAGGCAAACTCAGCAGCCAGTGGAATCGGCCCGGTTTGATTCACTGCTACACATAGCCCTGCGCCTGAACCTGAGGTTAGCTCCGGCATAGAGAAATCAGCCACGCGCCCACCGCCTGCGTCCAGCCAAGCCATACACCAGCCCTAAGGTAATAAACGATACCAACAATAGCAGCGCTGACATTTGCGCCGCGCCCTGTTCATCAAACGCCTGAACGCGGTCATAAATGGCAATAGCGAGGGTGCGGGTTTCGCCGTCAATGGAGCCCCCTACCATTAAGATCACTCCAAATTCGCCCAGCGTATGAGCAAAGGTTAGCGCCGCAGCAGACATAATACCTGGCCAGACCAGCGGTAATTCAATACGCAGCAGTGTTTGCCAGGGGCTTAGTCCACTGCACCACGCCGCTTCACGCAGGTTATGAGGCACGTGTTCAAAGGCGCGCTGAATGGGCTGTACCGCAAAGGGCAGATTAGCAATTAGCGAGGCTATTAATATGCCGCTAAAGGTGAAATTAAGCCCACCGCCGGTCATTTGCGCCCAGAATGCTCCCACAGGAGCATCACGGCCAAAGCTGAGCAGCAGATAAAAGCCTAATACGGTAGGCGGTAACACCAGCGGCAGCGCCACCAGCGCCTCACATAGGCCTTTGCCGCGAAAGCGGGCGTAGGCGAGTGAACGACCAAGCCAGATAGCGAGGGGGATAAGTATTAAGCAGGTAAACACGGCTAGTCGAAGCGAGACCGAAAGCGCTGACCAATCCATTATGATTTCGCCATCACGACGGGACCATTATTCAACGCTAAAGCCATCATTCGGGGTTAAAACCATAACGGTGCAAAATAGCTTGCCCCTCATCCTGCTGTAGCCAGTGATAGAAATCGCTGGCGACCTCTCCCGCCCGGTTGGTTAACACCATGCGTTGGCGTAAAGGGCTATGCCATGATTCAGGAATAAGTACGTACTCACTTCGCTCACCAAGGGCAGGTGCCAAGGCCAAAGAGTAAGCGACTAACCCACCGCGAGCGTCGTCAGAAAGAGCAAACTGCGCCGCCTGGGAGACGTTTTCGCCAAGCACTCGCAGCGGTTCGGTGCCCTCCCACAGCCCGACATGCTCAAGGGCTTGCTGCGCGGCGACCCCGTAAGGGGCGTGTTCAGGGTTAGCCAGGGCAATGCGTTCAGTGGTGCCGCTTGCGTGATTTTCCAGCGCGTCGCGTACTGCTGAAAGTGGTGCGTCCTCACTGGGTAAATCGTCGCGTCCGGCGCGCTGCAGCCACACTAACCGGCCAATGGCATAAATGACGCCCTCGTCCTTGGTATGGCCTTCTTCATAAAGCGCTTGGACGTAACGCTCATCAGCAGAGAGATACAGCTCAAAGGGCGCACCCTGGGCAATTTGACGACGAAAGTTGCCCGACGAGCCAAAGTTGAGCCGCAGTGTATTGCCCGTCTGCTGCTGAAACCGCTCGGCGGCTTCAGTAAGAGCAAATTGCAGATCAGAAGCCGCTGCCACAATAGGCGCCCCCGCAATCGCGGGGGCGCTTGTTAATAGCAGGCCAGCCAGCAGTAGCCCATGCGCCAATTTAGCTTTTAGTTTAGCTTTTAGCATGCTCGTCGGTAATCTCCATTACCTTCATGGTATTGGTGCCGCCATGGGCGTTCATATGGTCGCCACGGGTAAGGATTACATGGTCGCCTGGCTTGGAGATTCCCATCTTCACCAGTAGCTCTAGCGCTTTGTCATTAAGCTCGGTGGGAGACATGTCAGAGGTGTCGAACGGCAGCGATACGACACCACGATAGAGCGCCATACGGCGCTGGGCGATGGGATTGTGCGCCAAGCCGACAATCGGCAGGCCCGAGCGAATACGCGAAGCAATGAGCGGCGTATAGCCCGAAGAGGTCATACAGGCAATCGCGCTGATACCGGTCATATGGTTGGCGGCATACATGGCGGATAGCGCGATGGTTTCGTCAGGCCGGGTAAAGCCTTCATGAATACGGTGGCCGGACTCCTGGGCTGATTTTTCCCGCTCCGCACCCAAACAAACTCGTGACATCGCTTCCACGGTTTCTAACGGATAGTCGCCCGCGGCGGTTTCAGCGGAAAGCATCACCGCGTCACTGCCATCGAGTACCGCGTTGGCAACGTCAAATACTTCAGCACGGGTAGGCAGCGGCGCTGAAATCATGCTTTCCATCATTTGCGTAGCTGTGATCACCGCACGATTAAGCGAGCGCGCGCGCTTAATCATGCGCTTTTGAACGCCGACCAGTTTAGCATCGCCAATTTCGACGCCTAGATCGCCTCGCGCCACCATTACCGCTTCAGACGCTTCAATAATGCCATCCAGAGTCGCGTCATCTGCCACTGCTTCGGCGCGTTCAACTTTAGCCACCAAGCCAATATCTTTACCCGCCTCGCCCAATAAACGGCGCGCTTCGAGCATGTCTTCTGCGTGGCGTGGGAAGGAAATGGCTAAGTAGTCGACGCCGATTTCAACGGCGGTTTTAAGGTCTTCTTTGTCTTTTTCAGTCAATGCCGGTGCCGAGAGCCCACCGCCTTGCTTGTTAATACCTTTATGATTAGAGAGCTTACCGCCCACGACCACACGGGTATGCACTTGCTGGCCTTCAACACGGGTCACATCAAGCACGACACGACCGTCATCCAGCAACAAGCGGTCACCGGCGGTCACGTCTTGCGAAAGAGTTTTGTAGTCACAGCCCACTTGCTGCTCGTCGCCTGAATCGCCATCCAACTCCATATCGAGAATAAACGGCTGGCCCTCTTTCAGCACCACGGCACCATCTCTAAACCGCGCAATACGAATTTTGGGGCCTTGCAGGTCGCCCAGGGCCGCTACGCTGCGGCCTAACTTGGCGGCAATTTCACGCACTTCGTTCAATCGGCGACGGTGATCATCAGCGGTACCGTGAGAAAAATTTAAACGCACCACATCTACACCCGCCGCTAGCATGGCTTCCAAAACGCCTTCACGGTCGCTGGCAGGCCCAAGGGTGGCGACAATTTTGGTACGACGAATAGTAGAGAAGTGCAGTGCGTTCATAATATTCCAACCATGCTAATGAGCGTGTAGTAACTCTGTTTAATAACACTAGCTTATCAGTTTAACGCGTTCTATATGACAGCCCTGCAACAGGAAATGTACGTATTATTCCAACATCACGCTAATTGCCAGGGGAAACTCATCGCAGTTATTGCCATCGCCGCCCCGATCCACCACCAAGAACTCGCCTTCACGTTCTAGCACTGACTGAATAGCGTGCCAAGTGCCGGCACGGTAATTTACCCCTTGACGGCCATCGGTCACAAAAGCGCGTACATCGTCAGGGTTAATATGCTCACCCGGTGGTGCCACCACGACAATAAACTGCTCCTGGTGCAGCGGCATAAAGGCCTGACTGCCTTGAGGGTGTCGCTCTAGAAAGGTGAGTTCCAGCGGCAGTGTGATCGGCTGGCTAACGAAAATATTCACCAGCGTGCGAGCATTTTCGCCCAAGGTTTCTACCTTGGCCAGATCGTGATGACGTTGGGTACGCCCGGCATTGATAGGAAATGATGCGGAGGTACGCGCATCTATTACATCGCCAAAAGGGGCAAACGCCTCTGCCGTTAGCGGCTCGGCTTTTAGCTTCAACATTTCAGTTCCTTAGCGAGATGACAGTTTAAGAGCAGCATGGCGATTAACATCTTTGTAAAGCAAATACCGGAACGGCCCAGGGCCAGCGGCGTAGCAGGCCTGGGGGCAGAAAGCGCGCAGCCACATAAAGTCGCCGGCTTCGACTTCTACCCAGTTTTGATTTAAGTGGTAAACGGCTTTGCCTTCAAGCACGTACAAACCGTGTTCCATGACATGGGTTTCATCAAAAGGAATCACGCCGCCCGGCTGAAAAGTCACGATATTAACGTGCATATCGTGGCGGACATCCGCAGGGTCAACAAAACGCGTGGTGGCCCAGCGTCCTTCGGTATCCGGCATTTCGATAGGGGCAATGTCCTGCTCGTTGGTGACGAATGCCTGGGGCACCTCAAGCCCTTCAACAAACTCGTACGCTTTGCGCACCCAGTGAAAGCGCACTGGCGCGCTTGATTCATTGCGCACCTGCCAATTGCTGCCGGGGGGAATAAACGCATAGCCGCCGGGCTGCATGGTGTGACGCTCACCCGCTAAAGTAAGCGTTAACTCACCTTCAACAATAAACAGCACGCCTTCCGCCTGGGAGTCCGGCTCGGGCTTATCGCTGCCACCCTCTGGCTGCACTTCCATAATGTATTGCGAAAACGTCTCGGCAAACCCGGACAGCGGACGCGCCAGCACCCAAAGCCGAGTGCCTTCCCAAAACGGCAGATTGCTGGTGACGATATCGCGCATTACCCCCTTGGGGATCAGCGCATACGCTTCCGTGAATACCGCGCGATCAGCGGTGATTTGTGTTTGCGGCGGATGCCCACCGGTGGGGGCGTAGTAGTTAGCTGGCATGTTGAGACCTTTAGGACGTTTGGAAATAAGACATACTTCTTGTATACAAGATTAACGAAACATATTAAAGCGCTCTTTCACAGGGCTTCTTGAAAGAGCGCTTGTGAAACACTCCTCCCAATAGTAACTTCTTTAGAAACTTTTGTTTCACAATTCTAAAACGATTAGATCCGCAACCAGAAACAGCAACCTCACGGCTCTATCGAGCATGATCGTTGCTAAGGTTAAACATTAAAAACAATCGCCATCCCGGGTGGCAGCTCCCTAACGCGAGGCACAGCATGTCCCAACCAACTCCCTCTCCTGATAGTCCGCCACCTAAAAAAAGCTGGTGTCGAATCCCGGATATCTACGTGGTGCTGTTCGTATTTATAGGCTTGGCGGCGCTCGCGACTCACTTTGTACCTGCAGGGCAATTCGAACGCGTTCCTGGGCCGGATGGCAGAACCACCATTGACCCGACGTCTTATGAGCAGGTCGCATCGTCGCCGATTGGTATCGTCGACTTCATGCTGGCGATCCCCAATGGGTTGATGAGCGCCGGTGAAGTGGTCTTTTTTACCTTTATGATTGGCGGCATGTTCATGGTGCTAAGGCGCACCGGCATTATTGAAATAGGCGTTGATAAACTCACGCGACGCTTTGCACGACAAAGCCTGCTCACTATCCCCGTGTTGATGACCGTATTTGCGCTGATAGCCACCGTGATCGGCACGCAAGAGCTGGCATTGGTTTATGTGCCGGTCATTCTGCCGCTAATGATTGCTTTACGCTTTGATTCGGTCACTGCGGCGGCGGTGGCACTTTGCGCCACTACCGTCGGCTTTACGACCGGCGTACTCAACCCCATCAATACAGGCCTTGGGCAGCAACTCTCAGACCTGCCCCTCTACTCCGGTTATGGACTGCGCATCATGGCGTTTGTGGCCATGCTAGCGGCGGCCATCTTCTTCGTTATGCGCTACGCCCGGATGGTGCGCCACACGCCCTCACTCAGCTTACTAAGCCATGACGCTAGCGAAGCCGAAAAACGCACGCTGTACCAACACGCAGATAATAGTCCTGCGTTAATCGCCACCGCTCGCCAGAAGCTGGCGGCCATCGCCACCTTCGCCTTTTTCGCCGTGCTGGTTTATGGCGTACTCCAGCAAGGCTGGTTCATGATGGAGATGGCGGGCCTGTTTATCATTATGGGCATTGTAGTGGGCCTTATCGCCGGCCTCGACACTGACGAAATATGTTCAGGCTTCAACCAGGGCTTTCGCGATGTATTGGTCGGCGCCATGATCGCTGGCGTGGCGCGGGGCGTTGCGGTCATGTTGGAAGATGGCCAGATCATGGATACCCTGGTGTTTGGGCTTGGTAATCTCGTCGGTGGCCTACCCACCCTGCTTTCCGCTATTGGCATGTTCTTCGCTCAGCTCGGTTTTAATTTCATCGTGCCTTCCGGTAGCGGCCAGGCGCTGGTCACCATGCCGCTGATGGCACCACTCTCCGACATTATTGGCGTTACCCGCCAAACAGCGGTGCTAGCTTTCCAGCTCGGCGACGGCATCGGCAATATTCTCTACCCCACCTCGGGTTACTTTATGGCCACCCTGGCCCTGGCGGGTGTGCCGTGGCAAAAGTGGGTCAAATTCTTCTTCCCACTTTTTTGCGTTTGGATTGTGATTGCGCTGGGCTTTCTTATCTTTGCCCAGGCAACTCAGTGGACCGGCTAGCAGTGAACCGGCTAACAGTGAACCGACTAGTCGTGAATCGGCTAGAGCACCGCAGAGATAAATTGCTTCAGCTCCGGCGTTTGTGGATTGCTAAATAGCTCGCTGGGGGCGCCCTCTTCATGGATGCGCCCCTGGTGCATAAACACCACACGATCCGCCACATCACGGGCAAAGCTCATCTCATGGGTGACCAGAATCAGCGTCATCCCCTCTTTTGCCAAGGCCTCAAGTACGCGCAGCACTTCACCCACCAGCTCAGGGTCAAGCGCCGAACCGAGCATCACGATAATTGACTGGCTGATCAGCGCCGGGTAAACCCGCGCAAAAGCCGGAACCAGCACGACATGGCAATAGCTTTGCAGGGTGGTCATACCCAGAGCACGGCCAGTTTCTAATTGCCCTTTCGCCGTGGCACTAATGCCAGCTCGAAGAATTTCAGCGCTGTAGGCGGCCAGGTTAAGCGTCATGGCAATAAAGGCGGCAGTAATCGCATCGATTTTGATACCCCCCTGGCAGGCTCGTTTTTGTTCATGCCGACGTAGCAAGGTGAATCTTTAAGCTGATACACCAAAGAAGGCGCACGGTTGCTATTGCGCTCGGCGATCACGGCAGCAACCACGTTACCGGTGGCTACGTAATCGACCTGGGCAGAAAGAAACGCAGAAATGGTAGTGGCGTTGTCTTCAAAGCGTTGAACGGTAGTGGAATCTGGCGCAATTTCCGAAAGCTCCATATCTTCCACGGCACCGCGGGTGACTACATTGGTTTTATCGGCTAAGCCTTCTGGATCATCTACGCTTTCATCTTCATCAGCGCTGAACACGCCCAGGAAGAACGGCGCGTAGACATCGGAGAAGTCGATCGCCGTTTCGCGCTCCGGATTTTTACCCAGGCTGGAGATCACCAAATCCGCTTGACCGGTCTGCAAATAGGGAATGCGGTTAGCACTGGTCATGGGGATTATTTCTATCGCCACGCCCATTTCGTCAGCGAGGTATTGGGCCATATCAATATCGTAGCCACGTGGCTGCAGGTCGGTACCTACCGAGCCAAACGGTGGGAAATCTTGTAGTACAGCCACCCGTATGATGATCCGCACCGACGATCACCTCGCTCAACTGGTCGCGCTGCGTGCCGGGCTGTGGATTGGCGTGTGCTCACGCCAGGTTGCGCAACGTCACGGCCTGATGCTCGTCCTGCAAGGGCAGGTGGATTTCAATGTCAACGTGTGGATCGTCATGCACCAGGACATGCGCAAGGTGCAGCGCAATGCCATTGTGTTCAATCAACTGAGAGCGGCCCTGACGGACTTCATGGCGTTGGGTTAACGCCGCAACTGCGGCTCGCCTTCGACGCAGTTCACCAAAAATTCCATCACCACCTTCACTGAAGGCGAGCGGCGCATGTCCGGATACACCGTCAGCCAGATATCGCGAACCGGTCCTTCGGTATTCGTTGCCAGCCGCACCAATTCCGCATCGTGATCCCCCACCAGAGTGGGCAGCACCACCGCACCCACATGGGATCGAGCGGCCATTTGCTGGGTAATTAGGTCGCTAGCAGCAAAGGCAACCGTGCGGTTGCCGCGCACCTGATGCATCCACGCCTGTTGGGGCAGGTGGTCGCGGGTGGTGTCATAGGCAATGAACGTCCACTGTTCGGCGGGTAATTGCTTGAGCTCGGGCGTGGCATAAAGACCGAAGCGCACGGCGCCGACCTTTCTGCGTACCAGCGCTTCTTCGTCGGGACGCACGGTGCGCAGGGCAATGCCAGCTTCGCCTTTGTCCAGGGCAGCAAGGGTCGTCGAGGACATCACCACGATATTCAGCCTGGGATACTGCGTCCTGAACCGCGCAACGTGCGGCGCGATGCAGTGGATGGCAATCGACGGCGGGCAACTGACCAGCACGGAACCTGCCACCTCAATCGAGGCCACGCGGGACAGGCGCATCACTTCAGTGGCCATCTCGCCCATCCCTGCCGCTAGTTTCGCCAATACCAGGCCTTCCTCGGTGAGTGGCCGGCTGCGAGGCAGGCGGTCTACCAGTTTGACGCCTAGGGCTTTTTCCAGGGCATCGACGCGCCGGCCCACGGTGGCGTGTTCCACCTGCAGCTCGCGGGCGGCCGCCGACAGAGACTGAGTGCGCGCCAGTACGGTGAAAAAATACAGATCCTGCCAGTCAAACATCGGGTTATTTCCGCACAGAGGGTGGGAGGTATTGGGGAATTCTCTTACAGAGTAACGCCTTTTACCATGGCACATTTCCACCGCAAACAGAGTTGTCCCATGATGAAAGCCCTCACCCTTGAAACCTACGGCGGCCCGGAAGCCGTTCAATTGCGCCTCGATGCGCCCAAACCTCATATCACGCCCGGCCATGTGCTGATCAAGGTGGCCTGCGCCGGGATCAATTTCATGGATGTGCACACCCGCCAGGGCAAGTACGCCCGGTCGGTGACTTACCCAGTGCGACTGCCGTGCACCCTGGGCATGGAAGGTGCCGGTGTGGTGGTGGAAGTGGGCGAGGGCGTAAGCCATCTGGCTCCAGGTGATCGGGTGGCGTGGTGCATCTCCTGGGGCGCGTTTGCTGAATACGCCAGTGTGCCTGCCGCGCGGGTGGCGCAAATTCCGAATGCGATCGGCTTCGATCAGGCGGCTGCGGCGATGTTCCAGGGGTGCACGGCGCACTACCTGATTGAAGATGTGGCCCGGTTGCAGGCGGGCAACAGTTGCTTGATCCATGCGGCTTCCGGCAGCATTGGCCAGTTGCTGGTGCAGATGGCCCATCGACTCGGCGCTAGGGTGTTCACTACCGGTAGCAGCGCCGAAAAATGCGCAATTGCCCTTCAGCGTGGTGCTGATCAGGCGTGGCAATACCAGGGATTTGCCGAGCGTGTATTGGCGGAAACCGATGGGCTGGGTGTGGATGTGGTGTTCGATTCGGTGGGCAAAGTCACGTTGCGGGAAAGTTTTAAGGCCTGTCGTATGAGAGGGCTGATCGTCAATTACGGCAACGTCTCCGGTTCGATCACTGATCTGGACCCGATGGAATTGGGGGAGGCTGGCTCTCTGTTCCTGACTCGTCCACGCCTCAACGATCACATAGCCGACGGCCCGACCGTGCAACGGCGTGCCGATGCGGTGTTCGCGGCGATGCTTGAGGGTTCGCTGACAGTGGATATCGAAGAGCGTTACACCCTGGAACAGGTGCAGCAAGTGCATGCGCGGATTGAAGCCAGGCAGCAGATTGGCAAGGCGGTAGTGTGGCTGGACCGTGAGCTGTATTAACGGCGAGCAGCGACTTACATTGGCGAGGGAGAGTGCCGCGTGACTCGATATCATCACGCGCATCCGCCTGAACACTGGAGCTAGTAGTAATAGCGCCGAGAGCAACAGCTGCACTCAACCCTGTGGCTAAAACGCCAGACTGCAAGCGCTTAAAGCGATTCGAAATGAGTAATTGAAGCGCTGGGATAACGGCTTCATAAAGCTCTCCTGGCAGGCTTACGCCCTGCAGAGTCTCGGGTTTGCTAGAGATGCATCGCTGAATAACTAGATGGAAGCAAAGCGAATGCAAGCTTTGTTGCACGATTTCTAAAAAAGTAACTTTTGCTTCACTTGACCAGCTAATAGCAACAGCGATACCAGAAGTGGCTAACATTTTCAGAACATCAACTTAGAGAGCGCCAAGAACCAAAATGCAGTGCCTGACGCATTGACCAAAGGGAATAAAAGGAGAAGAGTGATGCAACGAGTTGATGCAACCTTCAGCGGCCAATACGCTGAGGTGCACCATGAAGAGACTTTAGCTACTGAGCACTCCAATCAACGCTCATGGTCGGCGCTTCAAGCTCACTGAGCTCCGAATAAATATCGCTGATCGCACTAATCCGCTCGCGACCTTCTGCAAGGCGACGGTGCAGCACACCATTGGCAATCAGGCAGATCAGGCTATTGGCCGTGGCGTAACTATCGAATGCAGAAAGGCTTTCCAACGGCGTTTCAAAAAACCACTCGACTTGTGAGGCAAAATTTACCGCGGTGGGGTCAGCCAGTAAGGCTACCTTGGCTGGTGAACGCTCAAGTGCCGCTATTAGCGAGGCAAATGCCGCTGGGCGGCGGCGGAAACCAAACAGCACCACCACATCCTGCTCGGTCAGATCGACAATCTCTTCCGCTAACGACTGGTTAGGGTGGGGAACCACTCGCACCTGGGTACGTGCCTGAATTAGCTGCTGGCGAAAGTGCATCGCTAAGGGGTAGCTGTTACGAAAGCCGATCACTACTACATGGCGCGCCCCATTTAGGCGTTCCACCAAAGCGGCAAACTGATCCGTAGCAATACTGTTCAAGCAGCGCTGCAGATTATCCTGCTCCCGCTGAAGATGGCGCTGAAATGGTGCCCCGGCCTCTTCTTGCATGGCGTTGGCGTCGATCACTAACGGCACACCCAGATTACGCAATTGGCGGGCATGATCCTTAACGGTGCGGTAGCTCTCGAACCCCAGCCGCTTGAATAAGCGGCTGACGGTCGATTTAGAAACGCCGGTTAAACGCGCCAAATCGGCGGCGCTATACACCGCCAAATCGTCAAAGTGGTCGAGGATAAAGCTTGCTACGCGCTGCTCCTGGGCACTTAACTCGTCAAACTGAGCAGTAATTCGCTGTCCTATATGCGGCGTCATAACATCCTATTTTGCGTAATTTAATCACCGCTTTGGTGCGGGGTGATGCTCGGCCCAGTGACGGGCAATATCGACGCGCCGGGCAACCCAAACGCGGTCATGGGTTTCAATGTAATCCAAAAAGCGCTGCAGCGCGCGGAAACGCCCGGGGCGACCCAATAAGCGGCAATGCATACCAATGGAGAGCATCTTAGGCGCCTCCTCCCCTTCCGCGTAAAGCACATCAAAGGCATCGCGAAGGTAAGTAAAGAAGTGATCTGCGGTGTTAAAGCCCTGCGGCGCGGCAAAGCGCATATCGTTGCTATCCAAGGTGTAAGGCACAATCAAATGATTATGCTCACCGCCCTGGCTATCGGTGACTTGGGTCCAGAAAGGCAAATCGTCGCCGTAGTAATCGCTATCGTAAAGGAAACCGCCCTCATCCAACACTAAGCGGCGAGTGTTGGGGCTATCGCGACCGGTATACCAACCTTGAGGCTTCTCACCGTAAAGCCGCTGAAAAATCTCCATGGCCTGCTGAAGATGTTCGCGCTCAACGTGCTCAGAAACTTCCTGATAGTGAATCCAGCGGTAGCCATGGCAGGCGATCTCATGGCCGAGTTCTTTAAAAGCCTGTGCGACGTCAGGGTTGCGCTCCAGCGCCATGGCCACACCAAACACGGTGAGCGGCAGGTCGCGCTTTTCAAACTCACGCAGAATGCGCCAGACCCCAGCCCGGGAGCCGTATTCATAAATCGACTCCATGCTTAAGTGACGGTCAGGATAAGCGGGCGCGCCAATAATTTCCGATAAAAACTGCTCTGAGCCGGCATCACCATGCAGCACGCAGTTCTCGCCGCCCTCTTCATAATTGAGCACAAACTGCACGGCAATTTTCGCCTTGCCGGGCCAATTGGCATGAGGCGGGTTGCGCCCGTAACCAATCAAATCGCGAGGGTAATGGCTATTAGAGGATGACGACATAGGTAGCTCCTTTAACTCATATTCCAGATACATCACCGATGAAGAAAAGGCCGGTGAAATAGCAAATTATTTGTATACAAAATAGCGACATTACTAGCGAACCGCAATCCAGCCTCTGGCTAATCCGCTGAGATCCATGCAGTTTCTATACTCACGCCGCTTTAAGCCCTTGAATACTGAACAATTGGTCAAACTTTTAGCGGGACATTTTTATCGTCTATTCGCGTTTAGAGGCTTGCGTAAGGCTAGAAACCGCCCTATTTTTGTATACAATAAATTCGATATTGTTTACACACGGAATAACTATCGTGCATATACGCGTTATTAACCCTAACACCACGGCCTCCATGACCGCTGCTATTCATCAGGCAGCACAGCAACAAGCAGGCCCCGGCACCACAGTCAGCACCTCCCAACCTGAAGCTGGCCCCGTCTCCATCGAAAGCCATTTTGACGAAGCCATCAGCGCGGTAGGGGTTGCCGAAGAGGTGCTTAAAGGCGAACGCGAAGGCGGCATCGATGCCTACGTGGTGGCCTGTTTCGGCGACCCGGGCTTGCTCGCTGCCCGCGAACTCACCCGCGCACCCGTGATTGGCATTGCCGAAGCGGCGTTTCATCTTGCCACCCTGGTGAGCACCCGTTTTTCTATTGTGACCACCTTGGGCCGCACCGGCATTATTGCCGAGCACTTGCTACAGCAGTACGGCTTTAGCCACCACTGCCGCCGCATTCGCGCTGCGGAAATTCCGGTGTTGGATCTTGAGCACCACCCTGAAGCGGCGTTTACCCGCATTGTTGAAGAGTGCTGCTGCGCCCGGGATGAAGACGGCATTGGCGCCATCGTTTTAGGCTGCGGCGGTATGGCGAATTTGACCCAGGAGATCAGCCGCGAAGTGGGCCTGCCGGTAGTAGAAGGTGTTACAGCTGCGCTGAAACTAGCCGAGTCGCTAGTGAGTTTAGAGCTTTACACCAGCAAGCATGGCGATTTGGCCTATCCAAGACCGAAAACCTTTACCGGTAAATTTGCTGGGCTTTCAGAGCTTTCACTGCCGTTTAAGCCATAAGAGCTCTGCAAAAAAATAACGACTCAAAAATATTTAATAACAAAAACTTAAGCATCACTTTAAAAAAGCACGTCCATTAGCACGCCACGCCGCAAGCGTCTCTCGGCTTAGCTGAGAGTTAATAAAACCTATAATCTTGCGAGGACGACATCATGAGCGCTACAAACTCGGCTCTTCCGTCAGAAGAACGGCCCGATTCTGGGACGAAAGCAATAGGGGCTGAAAGCCTGGCCCCGCAACACACCCGGATTATGGGGCGCAGCTCCTATTTTCTGGCCTGGTTCGGTGGCTGCGTTTCCATTGGCACCTTCGCCATGGGCTCAAGCGTAGTGGGCACCTTGAACCTGCTACAAGCAACGCTGGCTATCGCCATTGGTTGCTTTGTGATCGGTATCGCACTCGCCATTAACGGGGCGGCGGGCTATAAGTACGGCATCCCGTTTATGGTTCAAGCGCGCAGTGCCTTCGGTTTTACCGGCACCCGCTTGCCTGGGCTAGTGCGCGCGGTGCCTGCGGTAGTGTGGTACGGCTTTCAAAGCTGGATTGGCGCGGGGGCACTGAATATGGTGTCGGCCACCCTATTTGGCTTCGACAACCTTATCTTCTACTTCATTACCTTTCAGTTTCTGCAAATCGGCCTGTCGGTAATGGGCTTTCAGGGCATCAAGTGGCTAGAGAATATCGGCAGCGCCTTTATCCTCGCCTCGCTGGTGTATATGTTTTACGCCACGGTGCAGCGCTATGGCGATGAGCTTTCCGCCAGCCTGCTGACCATGGAAGGCTCCTGGGGCATGCCGTTCTGGGGCGCCACCATGCTGTTCCTAGGCATCTACAGCACCATGATGCTTAACGTTAGCGACTACTCCCGTGAGCATAAAAAGGGCACGCCCCAGAGCCTACTTACCACTATTTATGCCATGTCGATTCTGCCCTGCACGCTGTTTATGGGCTTGATCGGTTATATGGTCTCGCAAGCCACCGGCACCGCCGACCCTATCGAGGTATTCGCCAACGCCGTCGACAACACCCCGCTGTTGATGACCACCCTGCTGTTTATCGCCTTTGCTCAGGTCACCACCAACGTACTCAACAACGTAGTACCCCCGACTTACGTGCTGATGGACATCTTCAAGATCAAGTTCTCAGTGGCCACGGTGATTGTTGGGCTACTGGCCTTCGCCACCTTCCCCTGGAAACTGGTGCAGCCGGGTTCCGCAGCGGGCCTGCAAATGTTTGTGCAGACCTACTCCGCCTTTTTAGGCCCGATCTTCGCCATTCTGGTGGTCGATTATTACGTAGTTCGCCACCGCACATTGGATATCAACAACCTTTATGACCCCGAGGGCCCCTACAAAGGCTTCAACGCCGCCGCTCTGATCGCGACCGCGGTGGGCATTGTAGCGGCGCTCTCTTTCTCGGCAGTTTCATGGTACGCCAGCCTGATACCTGCAGGCGTCACCTACTACCTGCTCATGAAATATTGGGCGCCCTGCCAACGCTTTAATCAGTAACGCCAACTCAAACAACGAGCTAATCCAATGAAAGAGAGCACGCCCAGTAGCGATCTGGATATAAAACATATCGATCCTACGCTGTATAACGAAGACCTTGCGCCGCTGAAACCCCAGGACCGTAACTGGGGCGCGTTTGAGATCTTTAACGTCTGGTCTAACGATATCCAGAGCCTGTTCGGCTACACCCTGGCTGCATCGCTGTTTTTAACCTACGGCCTGAACGGCTGGGCGGTGATGGCGGCGATTATTCTGGCCGGTGTGATTGTGATGTTTTTGGTTAACCTGACCGGTAAGCCCAGCGTTAAATACGGCATTCCGTTCCCGGTCATGGTGCGCGCCAGTATGGGGGTGCGGGGCGCCAACCTACCCGCGATGCTGCGCGCTATTGTGGGGATTTTCTGGTACGGCGTGCAGACCTACTTCGCCTCTACCGCCGTCACGCTGCTGATTACCGCCTTTTACGGCGCAGGCGATGGCAGTATGTTCCTCGGCCTTTCCGGCGTGGCGTGGGTGTCGTTTGTGATTGTATGGCTGTTTCAGATCGCGATTTTCTGGCAGGGCATTGAGCGCATTAAGCACTTCCTCAACTGGGCAGGCCCGCTGGTTTACGTAGTGATGCTGGTACTGATGATCATTGTTTGGTTCCAGGCAGGCAGCGAACTGATTCCTGCCATTGGCACTATTTTTAGCGGTGACGGTGAAGCTAGCGGAAGTTCAATCGCGGCCTTTTTAGCGATTGTGGGCACCATGGTGGCGTACTTCGCAGCGGTGGTTATCAACTTCGGTGACTTCACCCGCTTTGTAAAAACCGAACGCCAGATGAAGCTGGGCAACCTGCTAGGCTTACCGCTTAACGTGGCGTTCTTCTCGTTTATCGCGCTGATTATTACCGCTGGCACCCTGGTGCTGTTTGGCGAGGCACTAACCAACCCCGCCGATATCGTTGAGCGAGTGGATTCATTGCCGCTCACGATTGTCGCCGCACTGACCTTCTTCGCCGCCACGGTAGGCATCAACCTGGTCGCCAACTTTATTCCCCCCGCCTACGACCTGGCCAACCTATTCCCCAGCAAAATCAGCTTCAAGATGGGCGGCCTGATTACTGCGGTGATTGCTTTCTTCGTCGGCGCGCTATGGCTTTCAGTGATCAGCCAGATTGGCGTTCCCGGCTTCGTAAATGCGCTAGGTGCCGTCGTCGCGCCCTTCTACGGCATTATTGTGGTCGATTACTACCTGATTAAGCGTCAGCACTTAAACATGCAGGAGCTATTCTCATCAGCACCGGGCACCGCCTACTACTATGTAAACGGCTGGAACACCCGTGCCCTTATCGCCTTTGGTGGTGCCGCGCTGTTCTCACTCTCTACCGTATTAGTCCCCGCACTTACCGGCCTGGACGGCTTTGGCTGGATGATTGGCGCAGCACTGGGTGGGCTGTTCTACTACGGCTTAATGCGCCAGTTTAAGGCTACGCCCACGTTTGCCGAGCAGTAGGCAAGCGAGCCGTAACCAGCTGGTTAGCAGCTTATACAAGCGCCATCGGTTTTGCCGATGGCGCTTTTTTGGGGCGTGGGCTGGCGCGGCCAATTGAGAACCTGCCTAAATCCTTTCATGGCGCTACCAAGCAACGTATTTAGCGGTATCAAAACTCAGTAAAATGAGATATTTTCGAGCTGTAATGCACGCTTGTCTGGTACGCTCAAGGTGTCATCTGCTTAATTTTCTGAAAAATATTTTATTAAAACATTCAAAAACAACAAGTTATCAAAGTGTTCTATGGGCTTATTCGCAATTTGAAAAAATGACCTGGAATGTTTATGCGCATGCACATTATTCTGTCAGCCTTTATAAGGATAAAGTGAGTATTTTTATTTTATATCAGACGCTTGTTGCTTATTGGTGGTTTTTGGCTTCTCAGGAAAACGCGCATGCGTATGAATAAACTGTTATGCTGCCTGCTGTACGAATAAACAGATAGTGTTGCGCAAACCTAGGTATTAAGCTAGGCTCCTAGCGCGTCAAAAAAGTCAAGTGGAGATTTAGACATGGCTCTGTCCAACGAGTTGGAAAAGGTGTCAAACGCAATAATTGATGCCCATCGGAAGTTGTTCGATGAGAGCCCCTCGCCAATGAAGCTGCAGAAGCTTTGCTATTATGCTCAAGGTTATGCCTTGGCTGAGGGGCAACAGCTTTTCCCTGAAGAATTTCAGGCATGGCAGCACGGCCCTGTCGTATACGAACTGTACTCCAAGTTTAAGCATTTCAAGTGGAGGCAGATCAACGATGATATTGAGGAAGTTGATTTCCCTCAACTCGAATTCCTGACCAAGATAGTCGCAGCGTATGGCCGCTACGATGGTGCTGCGCTCAGCACGATGACCCATCGAGAATCGCCTTGGCTTGACGCGCGAGGAGACTTAGACGAGTCTGAGGGAAGCACTGCCTTTATTCCGAAAGAGGCATTGAAAAAGTTTTTTGAATCACGACTCAGAATGCATGGCTAAGAGTAAATACGAAAATATTGCGGACAATGACGCTGAGTCCGTATTAGAAGAGAAGCTTAGACTTTCTTTCGAATTTATAGACTGGAGCGCTGATGAATTTTTCTTTCATGGAATGGAGGAAAGCTACTATCAAAAGTTCTTCAGTTGTCTTTCTGAAATAAAAAGAGCAAAAGAAAAAGAAATCACTCAACAAATTCACCCAAGCCTTTCCCCAAAATCAATATTCAACACTGAAACTGCGATAAAAGATTCTTTTCCAGAAGAGGTAGTTTCTAAGCTGCAAGAGAAGCTTTTTGTGCAAACCAGAGATCGAGATGAAGCATGGTCGCAAGCTGAAGAAATAGCATCAAGAGCATTTGAAATTAGCTTGTCAAAAAATTATGGCCGTATTCACGGATTTATCTGGAATAATACATTTAATATCGTTTGGTTTGATCCCGCCCACAACCTATATCCGATGAAGAGTAATGTTAAAAAACACAAGGATATAGCATCTGTCAGATGCTTTTCACCTGATGAGGTCAAAAGGCTCCAAGAAGTTATCAAAGAATTACAAGTGGAAAACGCAGAGCTCTACGAAGCATTTGCAGAATCGTAGAGTGCATAACAGTCGCTGTTGACGAACAATTTTTCCACCGTTCTGCAGCTCCAAAATTGCCGCAAAGCTCTGCGTTAGAGGAAGACAACTTGAGCCATTAATTATGAAGGATATTATATTCCACAGCCCCGCCTTAAAAGCTATCCGCGACCTTGATAACTCGCCCTCTATTCGCGCAATTCGAGCTATAGAGAGATCATCTTCTATGCGGGTAATGCGCGAGTTAAATGACCAGTCGGCGCTAAA
The DNA here is from genome assembly GCF_050269715.1 of Halomonas sp. NPDC076908. Lineage (NCBI taxonomy): Bacteria > Pseudomonadati > Pseudomonadota > Gammaproteobacteria > Oceanospirillales > Halomonadaceae > Halomonas > Halomonas sp. NPDC076908. Next base: position 159,406 of record NZ_JBNNIW010000005.1, read on the forward strand.
ATCGAAGTATCAGTTACAAAACTCTCCCGCAATTAAAATGATCCGGGAGTTCGAAGAGTCTCCCACAATCCGTATGATACGGGAGCTGGAAAGTTCTCCCGCAGCGAAAGCAGCCATTAGGGATTTTCAAAAATCACCAGCCTTCAAGGCTATTCAGCAAATGCAGGATTCTCCTGCGTTAAGAGCTTTACGTGCAATTGAAAAAAGCCCTGCAATTGAGGCTTTTTTAAGCGTTTCGAAACAAATGAGTCATGGATACGGGGCTCTGACGTTCTCTGAAGCTTATGGACTTATCGTTAGTGAATACGAGAACCTATCAGGTGGTGAACCTCTAGACGACCTGTCTGTAGAAATTCAAAAAAGAGCTAAAAGCGCTCCGCCTGGAATCCTAAGCGCAGAATTTTATATACAGCTTTTTCTGGCACTTTTTCTCTTTTACCTTTCTCAGCTATCTTCTCAAGAATCAGAGGAAAGGTTGCTCGCTAGAATGGACGACTTAGAGCAAACAATTTCTGCACAGCTAACTGAATCAACAACAAATGAGCTGAATAAATCTTTTTTAGTTTCAGATCGATCTATGAATTTACGGTCTGGGCCGAGCACAGACCATGATGTAATCGGAAGTATCCCAAGGAATCAAAAGTTAGTGGAACTTGAGCGACACAGAGATTGGGCAAAGGTTGAGTATTTCGATCATGTTGCGAACGTAAACGTCAAAGGCTGGGCGCATAGTCGTTTTCTTTTAATAATCATTCCTGAAGGTCATGAGTGATATTTCTCTAACAAATCACATATTTTTGCTTCGCTTCGCACAAAACGCAAAAATATGTCCCTGCTTGGGGGCGTAAGAGCATCATTGATTCAGTGGCGGGAGGAGCATGATAATGTCATACCTCACCCATGTTTGGAGCATCAGCCCTGAGCATGCACCGGAAAACCATCACGCTGACTGAGCAGCAGGACAACTGGGTAAAAGCTCAGATTGAAAGCGGCCATTTTGGCAACGATAGTGAATACATCCGCGATCTTATCCGAAGGGATCAGCAGGCCAAACAACGTCTTGCCATACTGAGGCAAGCCCTCGTTGAGGGTGAGTCAACCGGGAACCCGAAACTCCTGGATATATCGGCTATTAAGGCGGCTGGCCGTCAGCGGATCAAGGCGGTTGATTAGTGCTTGAGTTGAATGTCACGCCAAAGGCGGAATCTGATCTCATCGGAATTTGGGTGTATACCTGTGAGGAATGGGGCGTTGATCAGGAGGATAACTACCCGGATCGGCTTGAGACCGGCATGAAACGGCTGATTGAGCATCCATCACTTGGCGCTAACTACGACCCTATTTTTTCTGGGTATCGCAGATTACAGGTCGAGCACCACGCTGTTGTTTATCAACTGCATGAACCGGAAGTGCTCGTCGTTCGTGTGCTTCACGAGGACATGGATGCACCGGAAAGGCTTCTAGAGTAGTGGAAGCTATATTTTCGGCGCAGCATCAAGATCTCCATCAAGCCCAGTGCCGTAGCCACTCGCTAGTGGTTTACGTTCAATCGGGTAAACCCAACCGGCAGTGATTGTCCCACAGGGGACTTTCACCCCATTAGTTCATGCCCATGCTGCGCGTACACAAGTGGTCCCAGGTGACACCTATGACGCAGCGTTAAGAATACGCTCGCCTTGACGTACGTGCGTAGTAACGTACACTTTATGAAGAACTAAACACATTAGAGGTGCGTCATGACTGGTATCACAGCAACTGAGGCACGCAGCAACCTTTACCGGTTGATAGATGAAACAGCCGAGTCCCACCAGCCAGTCGTCATTATGGGGAAGCGGAACAGTGCCGTTTTGGTATCCGAAGAAGATTGGTCTGCCATTCAGGAAACGCTTTATCTGCTCTCCGTACCCGGTATGCGGGAATCGATTCGTGAGGGGATAAATACCCCGGTAGCTGAATGCGATAAGGAGTTGGACTGGTGACATGGAAGTTGGTCTACACCAAGCAAGCCCAGAAAGATGCAAAGAAACTTGCCTCCAGCGGCCTTAAACCAAAAGCCCAGGAACTGTTGGCACTGATTGCAGAAGATCCTTACCGCAAGCCGCCTCCGTTTGAGAAGCTTATTGGTGATCTTGCGGGAGCCTATTCTCGCCGCATCAATATTCAGCATCGCCTGGTGTATCAAGTGCTCGAAGACGAGCGAACGGTAAAAGTTCTCAGGCTCTGGAGTCACTACGAATAATTTATGACCCCGCCGCTTTTGCCGGGAAATGCATACCGCTGCGCGTCACCAAAATAGCCACAAAGCCCAGCGCTAGCGCCTAGCCGAGCTGCCCCGCCGACTAATGATTTTTCTCCAACGCCAAATGGTTATCTATCTCTTTTATCTTGTCTTCCGTGTGGTGATTCACGTAAAGCACCGTGGTTTCTTTGCCTTCACAGATTTTCTCGATAAGCGCTAGCACCAGCTGGCGGTTCATATCGTCCAGGCCGAGGCAGGGCTCGTCTAGGATCAATAGCGGCGGGTGCTTCACCATGGCGCGGGCGATAAGTAGCAGACGCTGGTCGCCATAGGAGAGTTTGTTAAAGGGCTGATCGGTGCGCTCTTGCATGCCGAGTAATTCGAGCCACTGGTCGGCAATCTTTTTCTGGTGATTGGTGGATTTTGAATACATACCGATGCTGTCGTAGAAGCCTGAAATAATCACGTTTTTGCAGCTGGTGCTAACGCGATATTCCCACTGCAGGGCGGTGGAGACATAGCCGATAAACTGCTTGATCTGCCAGATGCTTTCGCCGTTACCGCGCTGGAAGCCAAACACAAAAATATCGTTGGTATAGCACTGCGGATGATCCCCCGTGATCAAGGACAAGACGCCTGTTTTACCGCTACCGTTAGGGCCACTCAGTTGCCAGTGCTGGCCCTGCTCTATCGTCCAGTCGAGCTTATCGACAATCACGGTATCGCCGTATTGGATAGTCGCTTGTTTGAGCTTCACCAACGGCTGGCTGGGGTCGAGAGCGGGTAATTGATTGGCTGGGTCGGCCTCGGGCACGCTTAGATCGGTGGTTTTCAAATGCAGCAATTGGTACAGCTCATTGAAAGCGGCTTCGTCCTGACGCTCTACCATGAACGCTAATCGGCCACTATCTCCCCGTTGTTTATCCCCTCTCTTTTTCTCCAAGCGCTCTTTATCCAGATAGGCCACATGGGTGATGAAGTCCGGCATTTCATCAAAGCGGTTCAGCACCATCACCATGGGAACGGTGTCGATAATGGAAGCGAGATGGGCTTGCAGCATGGCGAGGGTGTCGACGTCCAAACCATCAAACGGCTCGTCTAAAATCAGTAGGTCCGGCTTGCTCGCCAGCGCACGAATCAGCATGACCTTGCGGGTTTCGCCGGTGGAGAGTTTACGAAAGGCGCGGTCAAGCAGCTTGCTCAGCCCGAATTTTTCGACCAGCTCGCTTGCGAGTTCAGGGTCTTGGCACTGCTCGAAAATCATTTCACTGACGGGGGTGCCTAGAGAAATGACATCCATGATATCGGCATCGTCTTTTTTCAGTTCTTTGGCGATGAGTTCGGCTTGCGCTTCGAAAGAGACCAAACCAACGTTTTTGGGAAGCCCTTGAACCGTGCCTGCTTCAATTTTGCCAACGCCCGCCAGCGCCGCCGCCAGGGCCGATTTTCCTGAGCCATTGGTGCCAGTGATAACCCAATGTTGGTGGGGTTCGATGATCCAATCAATCTCGCTTAGGGTGAAGCGATCATCAAAACTGATCGTCGCTTTTTTTAGCTGAATACTCTCTAAGCGGCTGGAAGGCTCCATCAATGTGTTCCTTATTGTTTGGAAAAGTCAGTGTTCGAATAAAATGAGACAAAAAAGCCGAGAATATCGTGGCGATATCTCGGCTTTTTAGATGACTTAGCGGTCTATTCTTTGACGAGCTATCATTTAATCAGCCGATTAAACGATCTTCTTCATATCAGCCATGTGGCCACGAAGCACTGCGCCAACGGCTTCAACCGGGTGGGCGCGAAGCGCATCGTTGACTTCGATCAAACGCGCGTTATCAACGCCGTTGTCGTCTAGATCCAGGCCTTTACCGATAACATCGGATTTGATGCCTTTCATAAAGTCAGCCAGTAGCGGCACACACGCGTGGTTGTAGAGGTAGCAACCATATTCCGCTGTATCAGAGATAGTCGCGTTCATCTCGTACAGTTTCTTACGCGCAATGGTGTTGGCGATAAGCGGCGTTTCGTGGAGAGACTCGTAGTAAGCAGACTCGGCGATGATGCCAGCCGCCGTCATGGTTTCGAAAGCAAGCTCAACGCCCGCTTTAACCATCGCCACCATCAAGATGCCGTTGTCGAAGTATTCCTGTTCAGTAATTTCTACGTTACCAGCAGGTGTTTTCTCGAAGTTCGTTTCTGCTGTTTCTGCACGCCATTTTAGCAGGTTAGCGTCATCGTTCGCCCAGTCTTCCATCATCGTTTTAGAGAAGTGGCCACTGATGATGTCGTCTTGGTGCTTGTTGTACAGCGGGCGCATAATCTCTTTCAGCTCTTCAGCAAGATCAAAGGCTTTGATCTTAGCTGGGTTAGAAAGACGATCCAGCATGTTAGTCACGCCGCCGTATTTCAGTGCTTCAGTGATGTTTTCCCAGCCATACTGGATCAGCTTAGAGGCGTAGCCAGGCTCGATACCTTCTTCGATCATTTTGTCGAAGCAAAGGATAGAACCGGTTTGCAGCATGCCGCAAAGGATCGTTTGCTCACCCATCAGGTCGGATTTAACTTCCGCGATGAAAGAGGACATCAATACGCCCGCTTTGTGGCCGCCAGTACCTACTGCGTAGGCTTTTGCCAGGGCAAGGCCTTCGCCTTTAGGATCATTGTCTTCGTGAACAGCGATCAAGGTGGGAACACCGAAACCGCGCACGTATTCAGCGCGCACTTCAGAACCCGGGCACTTAGGCGCTACCATGATGACAGTTAAGTCTTCACGGACTTTCATGCCTTCTTCTACGATGTTGAACCCGTGAGAGTAAGACAGGCAAGCGCCCTGCTTCATCAGCGGCATTACCGCCGTTACAACAGAGGTGTGCTGCTTATCGGGCGTAAGATTCAAAACCACGTCTGCCGTGGGGATCAGCTCTTCGTAAGTACCTACTACGAAGCCGTTCTCAGAGGCGTTTTTCCAAGACTGACGTTTTTGTTCAATGGCTTCTGGGCGCAGTGCGTAAGAGACGTCTAAGCCGCTGTCGCGTAGGTTCAAGCCTTGGTTAAGGCCTTGCGCGCCACAGCCGATCACCACCATTTTTTTGCCTTTTAGCGCGTCTACGCCATCAGCAAATTCAGAGCTGTACATAAAACGGCATTTGGCGAGTTCAGCCAGTTGCTCGCGAAGCGGCAGCGTATTGAAGTAGTTAGCCATCGTTAACATCCTAAATATTTATGATCACCATATCGATGTGAGCCACACCGACACGAAAAAGGGAGACATAGCCGCTCAATGCAAGATCCAGCGCCATGTGGATAAGGACAATCTATACAAGAGTGAGCATTTCTTAAATTGATATATTTGCAACAGCGTATCCCGATTTTTGCAAATATCAATTATTATGGCGTTTATGAACTATAAAATTTTAAAACAGTTCCTCGCCTTGGCAGAAACCCTGCATTTCGGACGCGCCAGCGATGAGTGCTATATCAGCATTTCTGCCTTGTCGCGCAACATTCGTCATTTAGAAGATGAGCTGGGCGTATCGCTGTTTAATCGCGACAACCGTACCGTGGTGTTGACTCAGGCAGGGCAAAAATTTCTCAAGTATGCCCGCGATGCCAGTAGCCAGTGGAACTTGATTCGTCATGAGTTAACCGACAACTCTGACCAGCTAAGTGGTGAAATCAGCTTGTATGGCTCCGTTACCGCCAGCTACAGCTTTTTATACGAGCTACTGCGCCGCTTTCGTATTGCCTACCCGGTGATAGAGATAAAGTTGCGCACGGGTGATCCAGAACATGCGATTGCCCGTGTTCTGGATGGCAAGGAAGACCTAAGCATTGCCGCGCAGCCTGCCAACCTGCCGCGTGGCTTGGCTTTTAAACCCATTGCTACGTCACCTTTACTGTTTATTGCGCCTGTTGAGCAGCAAGTGCCGAATGTGCCTACTAACACACCAACCACACCGGAAGAGTGGGCGAGCATCCCGATGATTCTATCGGAGAGCGGAGTCTCAAGAGCCCGTGTGGATGAGTGGTTTCGCCAGTTGGATGTCTCCCCGCGCATTTATGCACAGGTCACCGGCAATGAAGCCATTGTGAGTATGGTGAGCTTGGGCTTTGGGATTGGCGTGGTGCCAAAAATCGTCCTCGACAACAGCCCATTGATGGATCGCATTCGCGTGCTCGACGTGACACCGGAACTGGAACCCTACGATATTGGTTTGTTTACCTTAAAGAAAAACCTAAAAAACCCACTGGTCGACGCGTTTTGGCGGTTGATGTAAGCCCTCCTTAATAAGCCCCAGGCGCTGTTTTTTAGCGATCCGAAACCGCCCTTACCCGCCAAAAATCTGCTGCAGATCCGGTGCGCTCTCTTCCTCTTCGACCATGGAGAGCGAGGCTTCGATGGCTTTTAGGTGGCGGCTCATAAAGGCTTTGGCGTGCCCGCTGTTGCCTGCTTCCATGTGGCGCATCTGCTGAACACCGAAAGCCTGGCGATAACGGTGGACAAAGGGTGCACTTCACTTGAGGCTTTCACAAAGTAAGTACACCACTTAACTCACAAACTTCAGCGACGACACCCATGCGATCAGCCAGCACTAACGCTTATTGCCGGTAGGCATTTGAATAACGGGTGTATGATTTTTTTCATTGTTATTATCGACTTTCCCATGGTGCACCTCATCGTAGCGTATTACATTCTGGTGGTGTCCACCGTCAATGGGAAGAATCATAATTCCTCCGAATAACAGTGGGATTTTCTACCCCAGCAGATAAGCTAGCCCGGATTTCTCACAGGGTATAAAAGAAAGCGGCTGAAAGTGCTATGATTTCAAGAACCTAACCAATCCATCAAGCACCAACAGCCGCTT